>DAOVKH010000090.1 GCA_030631875.1 Deltaproteobacteria bacterium
AGTTATTCGAGAGCTTTACCGATCTGCTTGAGTCCGACGAGGAAACGGTACTCTACATAGTCTTCCTTAAGACCACACCGAGTGGCCTTGAGGGCTACATACTGACGGACACGGAGTTTGACAAGGGCAGAGACGAACTCGAGACATTTGAAGATCGTGATGAGCTTCTCTACAAGATATCAGAGGAAAGGGCCGAGGAGGTCTTTAAGGGCAGAGAGTTTAATTCAATGGACGAGTTCTTCGATATATTTACAAAGGCAAAGAAGTAGGGGATAATTTTTTTTAATGGAAAAACAATTACAAGATAAAGCTCGTGAACTTCTTGAATCAGGCAAGGCCGACGTTATTATCGGTTACGGCTGGAATAGGGACAAGTCTCACACAACGCCTGTATTCATAAAGAAGGCCGAGGATGTCGGTAAGCTCGTCTTCAATAAGCTATGCGTCAATAACCTCTCGGTATACCTGACACGCAAGTATCCGGACGTTTACGCCATGGGCAAGCGCGCTATAGTTGCCAAGGGATGCGATATAAAGAATATCGTCGTCATGATGAGCGAAGGCCAGCTCAAGCGTGATGAGGTTCACATCATAGGCGTTACCTGCGACGGAGTTATATTTGATCAGGACGCTTGGGCAAAGGCCGAAGACGGCTCTGCTGATATGGGCGCAGAACTGAAGGACGCGGTTACGGCTACGAAGTGCCATAACTGTGATGTCAGGAATCCGCATTTGACCGATACTCTTATAGGTGACAAGTCAAACTTTACGCCTCCCGATGAGCCGGTAGGTTTTGTATTCGATAAGATTAAAGATATAGAAAAGATGGATTCGAGAGACAAGTGGCAGTTCTGGATGGGGCATTTTTCAAGGTGTATTAAGTGCTACGCCTGCAGACAAGTCTGTTCGCTCTGTTACTGCGAGCGGTGCATAAGTGATAAGAATATGCCGCAGTGGATAGAGACCTCTGCGCACCTGCGTGGAAACCTCGCTTGGAACTTAATTCGCGCTCAGCATCTGACAGGGCGCTGTACCTTCTGCGGAGAGTGCGAGCGGGCATGTCCTGCTAACATTCCGCTAAATGTTATTAATCAAAAGATGAGCCTCGTCATGGGTGAGGCATTTGACTATAAGTCGGGCTACGACCCCAAGGAACATCCCCCGATGATAGTCTTTAACCCTGATGAAGATAAAGACGACTTTATAAAGTAGTTTAGGAATTATAATTATGGCAAAGAAAATATTAAAGAGATCAGATTTGACGAAGCTCGTCGCCTCAGTGGGTAAGGCAGGCGGAGCCTTCGTAGCACCGAAGGCCGTTGCGAATGGCCTTGTGGAGTACGTCTTCATAAAGAAGGCCGACGAGATAGAGTTCGACTACATCGTCCCGGGTAAGTCCTTTAAAGAAGCGAACTTTCCGCAGACAGAGGTAGTTGCGAGGTTTAAGAATGACCCCGAAGGTGTAACGGTCGAAGGCGTAGAGTTAAATCCTCCGCGTGTTGTAATCTTCGGCGCTCGCCCGTGTGATGCTAAGAGCAGTGAATCGCTCAATAGTGTCTTTACGTGGGATTTTATAGACGAATTTTATACGAAGCGCGAAGATGCGATGGTAACGATTACAGTTGCCTGCACCACAGGCGACAATGCGTGCTTCTGTACGAGTGTCGGCATTAAGCCCGACGACACCGACGGCTCGGACTTACTCCTTCGTGAGACCGAGGGTGGAGACTTTACCGTAGAGGCCGTAACCGATAAAGGTAAGGCATTTATAAAGGAAGAAAAGGCCGTCTTCACTGAAGGCAAGGCAACGCCAAAAGAAAGGACTATATTCGAGCCGAGAAAGCTCGATGTTGATCTTGAAAAGATTGGCGAGTATCTTAAGGACACAGATCACTACGAAGGCGACCTCTGGGCAGATATGGCCAGAAAGTGCATTGGATGCGGCTCGTGTACATACGCCTGCCCGACCTGCCACTGCTTTGATATAACCGACGAAGGCGGCTTCAGCGAGACCGAGCGTCGCAAGAACTGGGATTCATGCCAATTCGACTTCTTTACGCTCCATGCCAGCGGCCATAACCCTCGCGACAGGCAATATAAGAGGTGGCGTAATCGCTTTATGTGTAAATTTAATATCTACCCGGGGAAGTTTAAGACCAAGGGCTGTGTGGGTTGCGGTAGGTGCGTTAGGGTATGCCCCGTTAGGCTCGATATAACCGAGGTTATGGAAGAGATATCCGGGGCTTGATCCCATTGGATAAGGGTTGAATATAAATTCGTAAAATGTTTTAAGGAGGCTACACCATCAGTACTGTGATGAAAAACCTATACTTGCCAGAGCTCGTAACGATAGAGGATATTACGAACGAAGCTCCGGATGTCGTGACCTTTCGTCTTGTATTTAAGGATGAGGCCCTGAAGGAGAGCTTTGAATTCAAGACCGGACAATTCGGCCTCTACTCGGCACTCGGACTTGGCGAGTCTACGTTCTGCATAGCATCGCCAGATACACGCAAGGGCTACATTGAGTGTACCTTCCGTAAATCGGGGCGTGTTACAGGCGCACTTGCGGCCATGAGTGTAGGCGATACCATGGGCTTTAGAGGCCCTTACGGCAATGCCTTCCCTATAGAAGATTGGAAGGGTAAGAACTTAGTATTCATAGCAGGCGGAATAGGCCTGCCTCCGGTAAGATCCGTTATATGGAGTTGCCTGGATAAGCGTGAAGACTTTGGCGACATTACGATAGTTTACGGCTCACGTGCCGTAGCAGACCTTGTATATAAAGAAGAGCTTGCCCACTGGGAAGAGCGCGATGACATAAACCTCGTTCAGACGGTAGACCCGGGTGGTGAGACCCCTGAGTGGAAGGGTAAGGTAGGCTTCGTGCCGACTATAGTAAAAGAGACTGCACCAAAGGCCGATAATACTATAGCCGTAATATGCGGACCGCCGATAATGATAAAGTTTACTCTGAGTGCGTTGGAGGAGTTGGGCTTTAGCGATGAGGCCGTTTACACGACACTCGAGAATAAGATGAAGTGCGGCGTTGGCAAGTGCGGACGCTGTAATGTAGGAGATATATACGTCTGCAAGGAAGGCCCTGTATATACGGCGGCCGAGGTAAAGCTGATGTATAATGATTTTTAAGTAGAAGTACTTTAATTGCCTATACTTTAAAAAAGGAGTTTTATTATGGCAAAGACAACTGCCAAACCAAAGGTTACGCCAAAGGCCAAAGTAAGGGCCAAGGCCAATACTAAGGTTAAGGTCGCCAAGAAGACGGCCAAAAAACTTATTAAGTCCGTAGCGTCGGGCGATACGACCATACCGCCAAAGGACGCTAAGATGATACCCATATATATAATGGGTAAAGAGTACGAAGTTCCCGAAACCCTGACCGTAATGAAGGCCATCGAGTATTCAGGCTACCAGTATACGAGAGGTTGCGGATGCAGGGGCGGAATATGCGGCGCGTGCGCCACATTCTACCGTTTTGTAGGAGACTATAAGCTAAGAGCAGGCCTTGCGTGCCAGACGGTCGTTGCCGAGGGGATGATAATAGTTCAGGTTCCGTTCTTCCCGGCCAACAGGTCTGTATACGATATTGCCGATATAGATGGCGAACCGCACGAGGAACTGCGTCGCTTATACCCCGAAGTATTCAAGTGCGTTGGTTGCGGAACGTGTACGAGGACGTGCCCGATGGATATCGATGTTATGGATTATATCGCCCTTATGAAGAGAGGCGATTTGAAGGGTGCGGCACATAAGAGCTTTGATTGCGTAATGTGCGGGTTATGTACGTCGAGGTGTCCTGCGCAGATTAGCCAATTTACGGCCGCTATGTTCGTAAGAAGACTCTACGGTAAGCACATACTTCCAAAGGCCGAGCACCTTGAGGCGCGTTTTAAAGAGGTCTCTGAGGGTAAGTACAATAAGATACTTAAGAAACTTACGAAGACGAGCCAGAAGGACGTGCAGAAGCTCTACGTGGAGCGTGAGCGCGAGCCGGATATGGCCAAGCCCGGCGAGTGGATGCCAAAGGACAAGAGACAACTTTAGAGGGATTGTAAAGGTAGAGTCTTAAAGCTTTATCTAAACGGAGGAGAGTTATGAGCGGATATACAGATGAATTCAAAAAACTTATTAAGAAGGTAGAGGCCACTCGTGCCGAGCGCATAGAGATAGCCCGTAAGGGCGAGCACTTTCCGGCCCTTACCATGGACGAGCGAAAGAGATGGCTCGACGACTACCACCCCGACTATAAGCCCGACGGCAGAAGGAAGGTCTTGGTCGGCCCGAATAAGGGCGACATACTCCCCGAAGAGGTAGCCGCCGTACTCGAATCAAAGAGTAGGCTCGATATAAAGACAGTCAACTTAGATAACGCCGACTATGAGACAGACGTACTCGTCATAGGCGGTGGTGGTGCCGGTACGGCCGCCGCACTTGCCGCCTCCAATGAAGGGCAAAAGGTCATACTCTCAACTAAGCTCAGGCACGGTGATTCCAATACCGTAATGGCCGAGGGCGGTATTCAATGCGCCGACCAAGAGGCCGACTCCCCGTACTTCCATTACTTAGATGTCATCGGCGGCGGACACTTCAGTAACAGCCCTGAATTGGTAGCGGCTATGACCAATGACGCACCCCTTATAATCCACTGGTTGGAAGAGATGGGCATGATGTTAGATAAGTTGCCGGACGGACGCATGAAGGTGCGCCACGGCGGCGGTACTTCGAGGAAAAGAATGCACTCGGCAGGCGATATGACAGGTGCCGAGATAATGCGTGTCGTACGTGATGAGTCCTTGAACCGTCAGGATTCCATAAAGGTACTTGAATTTTCCCCGGCCGTAGAGCTGTTGACAGACAAAGCAGGTACGGTCGTAGGTGCGGTTCTCTATAACCTGGAGACAAAAGAATACTACGTTGTAAAGGCAAAGTCCGTAATTATGGCAACGGGCGGTTTCGGTCGCCTTCACATACAGGGCTTCCCGACGACCAACCACTATGGCGCAACGGCAGACGGCATCGTCATGGCCTACCGTGCGGGCGTTAAGCTACAGGACTTGGACTCAACGCAGTACCATCCGACAGGAGCGATATTCCCTGAGCAAAACGTCGGCTTGCTTATAACCGAAAAGGTTCGTGGACTCGGTGCGCAATTACTCAATATCGAAGGCGAGCAGTTCTGCTTTCCGCTCGAGCCACGTGATATTGAATCGAGCTGTATCATAAGAGAGTGTCTCGATAAGCAACTCGGCATACCGACCCCAACGGGAAGGTACGGCGTATGGCTCGACTCTCCGATGATAGACATACTCCACGGCGAGGGTACGGTCAGGAAAGAACTCCCGGCCAAGTACATACAATTCAAGCGTTACGATATAGATATCAGCAAGGTTCCAATGCTCGTCTACCCAACGCTCCACTACCAAAATGGTGGGCTTGCTATAGACGACTCTGCCTCTACAGGTGTTAAAGGGCTCTTTGCCGCAGGCGAGGTATCAGGTGGCGTGCATGGCAGGAACAGGCTCATGGGCAACTCGCTCTTGGATATACTCGTATTCGGTCGTCGCGCGGGCTTGAATGCCGCAAAGGCCGCCAAGAAGACAAAGAAGTTCGGCGTACCGACCCTTAATCATATAGATAAGGTTCATAAAGAGCTTAAGAAGGCAGGCGTAAAGAACCCAATGACGGGGCCGACGCTGTTGCCTGATTATGCGCCGGAGCATGTGCAGTTGCGCCGCTGGTAAGCGGTGTGGCTTCGAGAATTGCCCGCCTTCTTCGTTACGCATCGGGGCTTAATCGCTCAACGTACCTAAAAGTACGCTTCGCTCTTATCCCCTTGCGTGCCTCGAATACGACCAATTCTCTTTGCCTCAGGTGGTTTGGGCGGCAATGGAATAGTGCCTTGATTATGAACTTTTCTCTTTGCCGCGACATGAAGGTTTTCATTACTCCCTCTCCCCAAGGGGAGGTGCCAGAGGGCACACAGGTTGAGGTGATGGGGTCTTTCTTTTTTGTCATTCCTGCGCAGGCAGGAATCCATTATTTACCCTTTGGTTTCTGTTGAATCTTTATTCTGGTTTTGATAGACTTGGCTCAAAGTATTACTCGGTGATCTTTGAGAATTATATTTATCTCTAATGGAGGTCTTACTTAATGAATATTCATGAATACCAGGCAAAGGAACTGCTCGCGAAGTACGGTGTTGCCGTACCGAACGGCAAGATAGCTTTTACACCTAAAGAAGCCGAAGAGGCCGCAACCGAATTCATAGGCGACGGCGGAATATGTGTCGTTAAGGCTCAGATTCACGCAGGCGGAAGGGGTAAGGCCGGGGGCGTTAAGGTCGTAAAGACCCGTGAAGAGGCCGCAAGCGTAGCCGAGGAACTCCTCGGTAAGATACTCGTTACCCACCAGACGGGCCCCGAAGGCAAAGAGGTTCAGAAGGTGTATGTTGAAGAGGGTTCTTCTATAGATAAAGAATACTACTTAGGCATCGTCATAGATAGAGAGACCAAGCGTGTGTGCCTTATGGCATCGAGCGAGGGTGGTGTTGAGATAGAAGAGGTGGCGGAGCGTTCGCCTGAGAAAATTCTTAAAGAATTCGTAGACCCCGCAACGGGCCTTATGCCCTATCAGGCACGTAACCTTGCATTTGGAATCGGCCTCGATAAGAAGTCCGTTGGTAAGGCCGTTAAGTTCATGAGCGCACTATATAAGGCATTCGTAGATCTCGATGCCGATATGATGGAGATAAACCCGCTCGTAAAGACGACAGAGGGCGACATAATAGCCTTGGACGCTAAGATATCCTTTGATAATAACAGCCTCTTTAGGCATAAAGACGTAGAGGGTATGCGCGACCTGAATGAAGAAGATGAGAAAGAGGTCGCCGCGGCGAGGTTTAACCTGAATTACATCTCTCTCGACGGAAGCATCGGTTGCATGGTCAACGGCGCGGGACTTGCCATGGCTACGATGGATATCATTCAGCTTCACGGCGGAAGCCCTGCTAACTTTCTGGACGTAGGCGGCGGTGCAAATGCCGAGCAGGTAACGGCGGCATTCAAACTCATCATGAG
>DAOVKH010000187.1 GCA_030631875.1 Deltaproteobacteria bacterium
CGACCTTGCACGGCACGCACCACGTCGCCCAAAAACTCAGCAAGACAACACGCCCGCGAAGGGTGCTTAAGGTTACCTCCTCACCATCCAAGCCCTTGAGCGTAAAGTCCTTGGCATTAGAGACGAGAGTAGTCGGCCTTACAGGGAAGCTCTCGCCTTGCCGCGCTTCAGGTTCAGAGTCAGGCCTTGGCAACGTAGGCGAAGAATCCGTAGCCGTTAAGACACCCCTACCTTCATCAGCAGCATAGACGATGCCACATGAGAGTAAGGTAAGGAGAACGAAAGCCGCCGTTACTATAAGCCTAAAATGCGAAAGAGAGTGACGCAAGAAGCCTCCTGTCGAGTACCTGCTGATACCCGTTTACATCCTGATATATAGGTGTCTGATACTTAAGCTCAAAGCTCGCACTTGAGTTAGGAATCTTAACCTGCAGAGACGGAGAGAAGAGTACCGACGTAAGTCCCGTGTTATCGGTATTATCGACCATCGAGGTCACCGGGCTTGAGAACTTACCGTCGTGATCCTTATCCCTCTCGGAGTTTATGCCATTTAACTCCACGCCTAAATTTATATAATCCGCCACTTGGTAACGAGCAACAAGGTCGATTGCCAATTGATTGCCGAACTCGTAGCCGTCTCTACTCTCGGTCGTAAGTTGGTAGAAGAGGTTGGCCTGAAGGACCAGCGGATAGTAGGCACGCATATAATTCGCAAGGAATAACGCGTCCCACGAACCGGAGCCGGTCTGCATCATGGCATGAACGCGTGCGCCGTTTGGCTTCTTCTCATCGGTAGCGCCTGTCGGCGACTTTATGCCAGCGCCTATAGTAAGCTTCTTTGTAGGGCGAATCGGAGCGTCGGTATATGCCGTATAGAGTGCCATCACGGATATATCGCCAAGGCCGCTTACCGTATCCATCGTCATCTCCATATCCATACCCATCGCAGAGCGCATGCGCATATCCATATCGTTTATCAGGTAGGGCACAAAGGCCACAGCCATGAGCCGCTCATCTATCGGGCGCACGACCGTTAGCGTATACTTCTGCATCACCATCTCTGTGGGGACCGAGTAGCCGTTCATCGGTTGCTGGTTATCGGCTATAGCCTCGGAAGGGCTTACACTGCCCGTACCCTTTCGTATCGTCTTCATATATGAGTTCTCATACAAGAGTGCCACACCAAAGTTCTCGGCCAGGGTCGCCCCGGAGCCCGTAGCACCGGCCACACAACAAGCCATGCCGCACTCGCCAAAGGCCATAACACCTGTTGGATATAGTAATAAGGCCGCAATAACGGCCACAAGTAGTTTCTTCATTATACTTAGAGACTCCTTCTTTATGTTTTTTAGAGATCTAATATAGACAAACCCTCCCCTTGAAGGCTAAGTCAACCTCAGCCAATCTGGGTCTATGGTCGAATATATTACATAAAAAAACTAAGAAGTCTTGGGAGGTCTCTCTGAAATATAAGTTGGAGCGTCCTTAAATCTAAGGACTCGTTCGGGTATATGTCTATCAGTAAGGATACTTAAAGGCCTTACGCCCGCCATCGATATCAGGGATTCATCGAGCGCAAGCGTCTTTAATACAACGCTCAATACGCCCGTATCGCCACCGCAACTCAGGCGTTCCTTACAGCTCTTATGCTTCGGTGTGTCGCTACTATTCTTATTGGTATTATGATGACCGGCAGAGGCAGTGTTGCTTTGCATGCCTTCGGCATGCTTATCGGCGTACTCTTCACCGTGCTTCTTGGGCCTTGACTTCTTCATGCACATCGATTTATTCCTGCATACCTTACCGGTCTCAGCGCATATATGTGTTTCACCGCTCAAAGATACCACCGCACCAACGACGGGCGCAAAGTATAGGCTCGTAAATATGACCAACACTACTATGGCAACGAACTTTCGCATGGATTGGTATTATAGTGCAATAAAGTGGATTAGGCAAGTGGGTGTCCGGCTACGGCGAAGAGAAATCTTCGTATTCAAGGCTTGCGAGGAGTGTAGCGTGAAGCGTACTTTTAGGTACGCTGAATGACACACGACGAAGCAACACGCAGAGTACGGGCAATTATCAAAGCCGTTTCTTATCTTTAAAGAAGATATGATAAAAGCAATACGAGACCAACCCCGTAACCAACCCCCACGAAGTAAACATAAATATCCAGCCCTTGATCGTCACGCCCGCACCTTCTTTCTTCTTCGCCATGCGGCACGCACGATTATAATGTGCACCATGAATAGCACTGCGAGGAATACGCGCGCCGACCATATGCCTGTACCTTCTTTATCGAGTACCTTTGAGAACTCCTGATAGCCCCAGACGCAGAGTATGACGGCTAAGAATGCGGGTGTTACGTACTTCATGAGGTAGAAAAATACGCGCGGCACTTTTATGTGCGCGCCTCTGGTTATCTCATCCCATGCCTTATTCGCCCCGAAGACCCAGAAGAATAATACCATCTCGAAGAGTGCCAATACTACGAGCGCGAATGTAGCGACCCAGAAGTCAAGCTCACCCAAAGCGCCCTTTACGAATACCGGCAAAGGCACGACGGCCAGGAAGAATAACCCAAGCACGACGACCGCCTTCTTTCGCGACCAGTTAAATTCATCTTCGAAGAATGCGATGGCGGGCTGAGATAACGCCACGACCGACGTAAGGCCTGCTATATAAAGGAGACCGAACCAGAGGAAGCCGAAGAACTCTCCGGCAGGCATATGGGCGAATATCGCCGGCATACTTATTAGCCCAAGCTTGAATGCGCCGCCTGCGGCAACCTCGCTCGCGCCATTAATGCCAAAGAAAATAACAGCAGAAACTATCGCTATGGTCGAGCCGAAGACAACCTCTGCGAATCCGTTGAGGCTCGCCGTAGAGAGGCCGTCCAGGGCGATATCCGAATCCTTCTTCACGTAACTTGCGTATGTGATGACGGCACCAAGGCCAAGCGAAAGGGTAAAGAATATCTGCCCCGCAGCGGCGAGCCATACCTTGCCGCTCAGAAGCCCTGAGAAGTCCGGCTCCCATATGAATGAAAATGCCTTTGCGGTCGTCATAGTCGGATCGGTCGGTGAGTCGATGGTGATGATGCGTACGAGCAATATCGTAGCCATGACGAATAGCGCGGGGATGGCTATCTTACATAACCTCTCGATACCGCCGGCGATACCCTTGCCGAGGATGAATAACCCCGCACCGAGCGTTATGAAGAAGAAGATGTAGGTCCAAGCGCCGGGCGACATGAACTTACCGTCGCCGCCACCGTCGCCCAAGTATTCGCCCAAGTAACTTGCGTACGGGGCTAAGTAATCGGAGGCAGTCTTTGCGCCCGCGACCGACTCTGCGGTCGGGAAGTTACCGAATATCGAAGAGAGGCTAAAGGCCAGCGTCCACGAGCAGATGTATGTGTAGTATAC
>DAOVKH010000004.1 GCA_030631875.1 Deltaproteobacteria bacterium
TACGATGGACGACGGCGCGGACCTGGTCAGTGAACTCCATAAGAAGAGGAAGGCTCAGGCCGACGCGCTCTTGGGTTCGACCGAAGAGACGACGACCGGTGTCATAAGGCTTAAGGCTCTTGCCGGAGAAGGGCGTTTAAAGTTCCCCGTCATTGCCGTTAACGATGCCTACACAAAGCACTTCTTCGATAACCGCTACGGTACAGGCCAGTCAACTCTCGACGGTATAATAAGAGCAACGAATAGGCTCTTGGCCGGTTCAGTATTCGTTGTAGTAGGGTACGGATGGTGCGGTAAGGGGCTTGCGATGAGAGCCGCCGGAATGGGCGCTAATGTAGTAGTAACCGAGATAGATCCACTAAAGGCACTCGAGGCCGTTATGGATGGTTACCGTGTAATGCCAATGGCAGAGGCCGCCAAGATAGGCGATAACTTCTGTACCGTTACAGGTAACATAAACGTAATACGCAAGGAGCACTTCAAGGTCATGAAGGACGGAGTTATCGTTTCGAACTCCGGACACTTTAACGTTGAGCTTGGTCTCGAAGGCCTTAAGAGCATAACCAAGAAGAAGAAGACCATCAGAGGCTTCATCAACGAGTATACGCTTAAGAGTGGCAAGAGGATATGCGTACTCGCCGAGGGCAGGCTCGTAAACCTCGCCAGTGCCGAAGGTCATCCGGCATGCGTCATGGATATGAGCTTCGCAAACCAGGCCCTAAGCGCGGCATATCTCGTGAAGAATGCCAAGAAGCTCAACAATGAAGTCTACGTTGTGCCTGAGGCAATAGATAGCGAAATAGCCAGGCTAAAGCTCACTGCCATGGGTGTCAAGATAGACACCTTGACGGCCGAGCAGAAGCACTACCTCTCCTCATGGGAGATGGGTACATAAGAGATAAATAACGCGCGGGTAGGGGCTCTTATTGCCGATTCGGCACCGACCTCCCCGTTGTAGGTGATCTTTTTAAAGCCCCCCTTGTCCAATATAGTAATATTGAGCAAGGGGGGCTTTATATGTTATACTAATAGAAGTGCCATTATAATCGGGTTAATTGGAGAGGGGGGTGTCCATGCTTAGAGGCAGTAGGGTTTTATTTAGAAACGGATCATTATTCTTAGCCGTCTTAGTCTTTTCTTCTATGGCCTTGAGTTCGTGCGCCTTTAAAGAAAAGGAGACAGATAGTCTCTCGCGCTTTGAGGTTCAGGAGCTATATCAAAGAGGAAGCGCTAAGTACCAGAACGGCTACTACATGGAGGCCGAGGACTTCTTCAAGAAGATTGTCGAGTCTTACCCTTTAAGTAATGAGGCCGCATTGGCTCAACTGGCTCTTGCCGATATATATTACGCGACCGAAGAGTACGAGGACGCAGCCTCTTACTATACGACCTTTTATTCGTTTCACCCCGCACATCCAAAGGCTCACTATGCGCTCTTTCAGAAAGGCATGAGCCACTTTAAGGGAGTCGTCGGCGTTGACAGGGATCAGACCGAGACCCGTAAAGCCCTCTTTACCTTTGAGGATTTTATAGCGGGATATCCGGATAGCATGTATATAGAAAAGGCTCTGGAGCTAAAGGTCTTTCTCCGAAGAAGGCTCGCCGATAGTGAACTCTATGTCGGCAGATATTACTTTAAGAGAAAGAACTATAAGGGAGCACTCTTGAGGCTTGCCGATATTCTGGCGAAGTACCCTGAGGTTGGTCTCACCGATAAGGTGCTCTACTATATAGGTGAGTCTTACGGACACCTCGGTGAAGATGAACTCGCCAAGGATGCCTATAACACTTTGCTTAGCGAGTACCCGAAGAGTCCGTTTGTAGGCTTTGCTCAACGCAAGCTTGCCGAAGGCTAACTCTTCTTGTAGAATAATTCTTAGAATCATTTTTATATATCAGATATCAAATCTCACATAGGAAAGGAGTAATTCTTATGACAGGGCAGTGGCACGAAAACTATGAGGCAGGTAAAAAATTCTTTGAAGAAAATAACTACGCTGAAGCACTCGTACACCTTGAGATTGTACTGAGAGAGAAGGACGGCTTTGCCGACGTATATAATATGCTCGGTATAATTTATTATAATGCTAATCGTAATGAAGAGGCAGTGAGGGCCTTAAGGAGGTCCTTGGAGTTGAACCCCCGCTATACCGAGGCATCCTTGAATCTGTCGGTTGTCTATAATGAAATGGGCGAATACGAGAAAGCTCAAGAGGCCTACGCGCTGGCTAAGCTCTCAAGCGGGCACGATGAGAGCACATACCTCGACCCTTACGTTAAGGGGCGTCTTGCTAATATGCACGCCGACATAGGGAATATTTATAAGGATCTTGGTCGTTACGATGAGGCTATGAGCGAATATAAGATGGCCTTAAGTCTGCGTCCGGACTTCGTTGATATAAAGATGAACCTGGCTGTAGTTTACCGGGATCTTAAGGATTACGCGCGTGCCATAAACATACTTAAGGAAGCCATTGATCTGAAGGAGAATTTTCTTGACGGTAGAGTTCAGCTTGGCCTTACCTACTACACGATGGATGAGCATCTGAAGGCCAAGGAGGAGTGGCAAGCTGTCCTTACAAAAGACCCGTCGCACAAGTTGGCCAATATGTATATCAATCTCTTGAAGGGGAAGTAGCCTTTAAGCGGTGCGATAAAAGCCCACATGCTTTGTGGAGTGGGAGAGTATAGCTTAAAAGTCGGCAGCCACTTTCTCCACTTCAGTGTCAGTCAATAGATAAGGGGGACGCGACGAATCTTTACTTATTGCTCTTCTTTGCCATCTCTTCTATCGTCTTTGAGGCCAACTCAACGGCCTCTTCAAGCTTGTCGGTTAGTTCTCCGCCGCCTTGAGCCATATCGGGGCGTCCGCCGCCCTTACCACCGATTACCGGCGCAACTTGTTTTACAATCTCACCGGCGCTGAACCTCTTAGTAAGGTCTTTCGTTACGGCTGCGAGCACGATGGCTTTTTTACCGCTCTTTGCAAGAAGAACTACTATCCCCGAGCCGAGCTTTTGCCTAAGCGCGTCGGCCATCTGCCTTAATTCTTTTGGGTCTTCTACAATGACGCTTGAGGTGACGTAGCTTACGTCGCCGACGGTCTTCTTTTTATCTATGAGTTCTACTGCGGCCTTGGATTTATCTCCGGCCTTTAGCTTCTCTACTTCTTTTTCGAGTCTTTTTTGTCTTTCGAGTAGCCTTGATATCTTCTCGGGTACCTCCAAGCGTGTGGCCTTGAGCATGACGCCTGCCTCACGGATGAGCCTGTCGGATTCCGTTAGGAATTCTATCGCACCTTCTCCGGATATAGCTTCAATGCGCCTGACACCTGCCGCTACCGAGCTTTCGGCCGATACCTTTATGAGACCTATGTCGCCCGTAGTCTTTACGTGTGTGCCGCCACAGAGCTCCGCACTTGCGCCTTCGACACTTACCATGCGAACCGTGCCGCCGTATTTCTCTCCAAAGAAGGCCAGCGCACCCTTGGCAACGGCTTCTTTATAGGGAAGCTCTTCTGTCGTAACGGCAATGTCTTTGGATATAACGGCATTCACCTCTCGCTCTATCTCTTCTATCTCGTCTCTACCGAGTGCGGAGAAGTGGTTAAAGTCAAAGCGAAGTGCTTTGTCCGTTACGAGTGATCCGGCCTGACGTACGTGGTTGCCGAGTTTTTTCCTGAGTGCTGCGTGCAGTAGGTGCGTTGCCGTATGGTTTCTGCATGTGGCACGGCGTCGGTCGATGTCGGGTACGAGCTCAAGCGGCTCGTTTATCTCGACGGTGCCTTCTTCTATAACGCATTGATGTATTGTCAGCGTGGGTGTCGGGCGCAGGGTATCCAAGACCTTTACTATAACGCCGGTGCCGACCATTACTCCCGTGTCGCCTCGTTGACCGCCCGACTCACCGTAAAACGGTGTCTCTGCCGTAGTTATCACTACGCGGTCTCCCTGTAGTGCCGTCCCTGTAGGCGCGCCGTCCTTCAATATGCACGTAACATCCGCGGATGTTACGGCCAAGTCGTAGCCGACAAACTTCGAGGTGAGTCCCTTTTCGGAGAGCTTTATATATGCCTTGGTCTCATCTGCCTCAGAGCCCGTGCCCTTCCAAGATTTTCTCGCCGTCTCTTTCTGGCGTTCCATCTCAAGGGTGAATTCGTCTTCGTCGACCGTAAGGCCATCTTTCCTTAGTATGTCGGCCGTAAGGTCTAAGGGAAAGCCGTAGGTGTCGTAGAGCTTAAAGGCAAATGCGCCGGATATGATATTCGCGCCTGCCTTCTTTACGGACTTAATTTCTTCTGTCAGTATTGATAGCCCTTTGTCGAGGGTCTCGAAGAATCGCTCCTCTTCACTCTCGGTGGCCTTTACGATTAGTTCCTTTGCCTGTATGAGTTCAGGGTATATCGTGCCCATGAAGTCAGCTACGAGGGCGGCGACCTTATGGAGGAATGGGGTCTTAAATCCTATGAAGCGTCCGTGACGTGCCGCTCGGCGCATGATGCGTCTAAGGACGTAGCCGCGCCCTTCGTTAGAGGGCAGAAGTCCGTCGGATATTAGAAAGGCCGAGGCTCTGGCGTGGTCCGCTATGGCACGTATAGATATGTCCGTGTCGTTATCTTTGCCGTAGGTCTTCTTCGATAGCTCTTCTATAAATTTTATTATGGGCGTGAAGAGGTCTGTCTCGTAGTTGGTTGTGCGACCCTGCATAACAGCACTCAAGCGTTCAAGGCCAAGCCCTGTGTCGATACTCGGCTTAGGCAGAGGCGTTAATTTACCTGTACCGTCCCTGTCGTATTGCATGAATACGAGGTTCCAAAGCTCAAGGTAGCGGTCGCATTCGCATCCAACGTCGCAGCCATCTTTACCGCAGCCCATATCTTCGCCCTGGTCGATTAAGATTTCCGAGCACGGGCCGCACGGGCCTACCTCGCCCATACTCCAAAAGTTATCGGCCTCTCCGAGGCGTCGAATCCTGTCGTGCGATATGTCCGTGAAGGTCTTCCACAGCTCTTCGGCTTCGTCGTCGGTCTCGAAGACCGTTGCGAAGAGTTTATCTTTCGGGAGCTTCATCTCTACTGTGAGGAATTCCCATGCGTACTTGATGGCGTCTTCTTTAAAGTAATCGCCAAAGGAGAAGTTCCCTAACATCTCGAAGAAGGTATGGTGTCGAGGCGTATGTCCGACATTCTCTAAATCGTTATGCTTACCTCCGGCGCGCACGCACTTCTGAGAGCTCGCGGCCTGCGTGTAGCTGCGGGTCTCTTCGCCAAGGAGTACCTTCTTGAATTGAACCATTCCGGCGTTGGTGAATAGAAGCGTGGGGTCGCCCTCTGGGATGAGCCCGGAGGAGGGGACTACTCTGTGTCCCTTTGCCTTAAAGTATCTTAGGAAGCTATCTCGTATCTCGCTTGATGTCATGTTGGTCTCTGTTCTCAGATCTATTTTTCGCTGATGTTGTCGAGCGTTTGTCTTATTAAATCCGTCGTAAAGCCGCGCGAGGCTAAGTGGCGCATAGCCTTTAATTTATTCTCGGTCGATATTTCCGCCGACGACGCACAGGAGATACCTTTGACGCGTAGCCACTTTGTGAGTGCCTTCATAGCCGTAGACGACTCTTCTTCAGTGGAGAGAGCGTTGATCACGGCTTCGATAATGTCTCGCTCTACGCCGTATCTCTTAAGGTCGGCTCTTATCTTTAGCCTTCCCCAATTCTTTGTCTTTGTTCTGTGTCTGAGAAGTTCTTCAGCGAAGGTGTGGTCATTTAAGTAGCCTTCATCGACGAGTTTGTCTATGGTATCGTCGATGACATCGGCCGTGAAGACTTCCTTGGCCGTAAGCTTTGTTCTTACTTCGAAGACCGACCTATTCCTGTATGACAGATACTTAAATGCCAGGGATAGGCACTCCCCGACACTCCTTTCGGTATCTTTACCAAATGCATTGTCACTCTTTTTGGTCTCCGCGCCTTCGTTCATGAAAGATTAAAAACGATCTAAGCCCGGAGGTGCTCCGCCGTCGGTATCTCCTCCGCCCGGCTCCGTGCCCTCCGTTCCGGGTGTGGCATCGCTATCGGTATCTCCCCATTCCGTATCGCTCGTTCCTGATACGCCCTGCACCCTGAGGGCAAAGTCGTCGGGGTTGCTCGATTGCTTAAGAGCCTCGTCGTAGCTTATAAGTTTCTTGCCCATCAGATCCATGAGTGATTGGTCGAAGGTCTGCATTCCGTATGTGGTCTGCCCCTTCGAGATTGCATCACTTATCTCTTTGGTCTTATCCTTGTCTGTTATACACTCCTTTATCCTTGCCGTTGCCACGAGTACCTCGACGGCTGGTACGCGTGAGTGCCCGTCAATGGTCGGAAGAAGTCTCTGAGATACGACACCCTTTAGGATGCCGGCCAGCTGTATGCGAATTTGTTTCTGTTGGTATGGGGGGAAGCTCGACACTATTCGGTTTACCGTCTCCATGGCATCTATCGTGTGGAGTGTAGATAGGACGAGGTGACCTGTCTCGGCCGCCGTCATGGCTATCTCGATTGTCTCTAAGTCTCTCATCTCACCGACCATAATGACGTCAGGGTCTTGCCTTAATGCACCCTTAAGTGCCGCGGCAAAGGACTTTGTGTCGACTCCCATCTCTCGCTGATTGATGATACTCTTCTTATCTCTGTGAAGGAACTCGATAGGGTCTTCGACCGAAACTATATTGCAGGAACGGTTGTTGTTTATCTCGTCTATCATAGAGGCGAGGGTAGTGGACTTACCACTTCCCGTGATTCCCGTAACGAGTATGAGGCCTCGCATTTCCTGCGATAATTTATTGAGTACGGGCGGAAGGTGTAGCTCTTCGAATGTCTTAATCGTAACGGGGATGACCCTTAGGACTACGCCTACGGCTCCGCGCTGTTGGAATATATTCACCCTGAAGCGGCCAAGCCCCGGGACGCTGTAGGCTATATCGGCCTGATGTTCGTTCTTGAAGATTTCTTTCTGCGCGTCATTGAGTAGCTTCATGGCGCACTGTGCTACATCATCTGGTGCCATGCGCGGCTGATCCTTAATGGGCGTAAGCTTTCCGAATATTCTTAATATCGGCGGTAGGCCTGCCTTTAGGTGTATATCCGAGGCCTGCGCCTTTACCGCGTGATTTAATATTGCGCCTAAATCAATATCCGACATACTATTTGTCCTCCTCATTCTTAGACTTCGTCAAGCCGTGAGCGCTAAAGAGTTTCTCCTCTATCTCAGCGACCATCTCAGGGTTCTCCTTGAGGTGCTTTCTGACGTTCTCCTTGCCTTGCCCTATGCGTGTGCCGTCGTAAGAGAACCACGACCCGCTTTTTTCTATTATATCTTCCTTTACGGCCATATCTATTATGTCGCCTTCGCGCGATATGCCTTCGTTGAATATTATATCGAACTCCGCTTCTTTGAAGGGAGGGGCCATCTTGTTCTTTACGACCTTCACTCTCGTACGGTTGCCTATGACGGCATCTCCTGATTTAATCTGACCTATGCGCCTTATGTCCATTCTGATAGATGCGTAGAATTTAAGTGCATTTCCGCCTGTGGTCGTCTCAGGGCTACCGAAGAATACGCCTATCTTGTGGCGTATCTGGTTTATGAATATAAGACTCGTCTTGCTCTTGGCTATCGTGCCTGTGAGCTTTCTGAGTGCCTGGCTCATGAGGCGCGCCTGAAGCCCCATGTGGGAGTCTCCCATCTCGCCCTCTATCTCGGCTCTTGGAACGAGTGCGGCTACAGAGTCTATGACTATCAAGTCAACGGCACCGCTTCTTATGAGCATGTCGGTTATCTCGAGAGCCTGCTCTCCGGTGTCGGGCTGTGAGAGGAGGAGTTCTTCGGCATTTACGCCGAGCTTCTTTGCGTACTCGATGTCGAGGGCGTGCTCTGCGTCTACAAAGGCCACCGTACCGCCTGACTTCTGAGCCTCTGCCGATATATGTAGCGAAAGTGTCGTCTTACCGGAAGACTCCGGGCCGTATATTTCTATTACCCTGCCTCTTGGGATGCCGCCTATGCCAAGGGCTATGTCAAGGGCCGGTGAGCCGGTCGATATGGCCTCTATGTCGGCTACACTTCTGCCTTCTCCCATGCGCATGATAGAGCCTTTGCCGAATTGCTTCTCTATCTGACCTATGGCCAACTCTATGGCCTTGCTTTTGTTTTCAGCGGCCTTGGCCGCTTTGTCTGTTGTTGCCATATCTTTAATAACCTCCTTAAGGTTTAATCTTCTAATTTAAAGCGTTCTATCGGCGTGTGTACTGCGCCGCTCTTATGTAGTTCGCTCTTAAAGAACACTAATTCCCGTACCGTAAAGGCCTGTGAGAATTTTGTCTTGAAGGCTTCAAGAGTCTTTCTCAGCTTTCGTCGGGTCTCAGTATTACCGCTATTCCTGCGAAGCCTTGCCAGTGTAAGGTGAGGGAGGAGCCCCTTCTTCTCTCGCTCAAATCCTACATTCTCCAGCTGTGATTCGATCCTCTCGTGGAGGCGTTTAAGCTCTGAAGATTGCTCTATACCGATCCAGAGCGTCGACGGTCTTGCCTTATTCGGAAAGGCTCCAAGCCCTTCTGTTGTAAGTTCAAAAGGGGCTGTATCTGCTGTTGCATCTTTTATGGCAACCGAGAGTTCGTCTATTCGGGACGTCTCTATACTACCGAGAAACTTTATCGTAAGGTGCATGGTCTCGGACTTTGCCCATGAGACGGCGTCTTTTAAATCAGCCCTGAGCGCCTTCTGTATATCCGTCAGTTCATCTTTAAGGGCCGTTGGAAGTTCTATGGCTATAAAGGCTCTTAGATACTTACTGCTACCGCCTGTTTTGTTCTCTGCGGCTTTCATGGTCCTTATATAAAGTCTCGCACAGCTTGAAGTGCCGTCTTGGCAGTTGCCTTCTTTACGGTAAGGCGCGTGCCCGAGAAGACTTCTTTGATTACCTTAACTTTGCCTCGCTTTGAGATTGCTATGTATACCAAACCAACGGGTTTTTTAATACTTCCGCCGCCGGGCCCGGCAATGCCGGTTACCGATATACCGATATCGGCCTTAAGGCGTAGCCTTATGCCTTCTGCCATCTCTCTTGCGGTCTCCTTAGATACCGCACCGAAGTTCTTTAGTGTCGCGGCCTTTACGCCGAGCAAGTCTCTCTTAACGTCGTTATTGTAGGCTATTATGCCGCCTTTAAAGTATGCGGAGCTTCCGCCTTTGTTCGTTATCGTGTGCCCTATGAGCCCTCCGGTACACGACTCGGCAACCGCAAGGGTTAGATTTGAAGCTTTAAGCTTCTCGGCTAAGGTTTTTTCTTTGATAGCAGTCATATATTCAGGCGTTATATAATATAGTCAATCAGTCCTTTACCGCCGTAGCTCCAAATTATAAGATGAGCCGCGATATTAGCATATACCCCGGCCGCTATGTCGTCGAGTACGATACCGGTACCGCCCGTGACTTTTTTGTCTATCAGGCTCACCGGCGATGGCTTTAGGATATCAAAAATCCTGAAGAGAATAAAGACTAATATTATGTTTATTACGGTCAACTCCACCATAAAGGCGGCCATACAGAAACCGACTACTTCGTCGCAGACTATGAGCCCCGGATCCTTTGCGTTGAGTACCTTTGCCGCCCCTGAGGCGATGATTATAGCGATTACGGTGAGTATTGCTATGATGCCGCCCTGTAGTGCCATAGTGGCGTGCAAGCCGAGCGAAGAGGGGATAATGAGCGTGATTGCGATAGCAACGGGTATGCCCCATAGTGTGCCGACGGTGCCCGGGGCAAAGGGCGAGTACCCAAGGTACGTCCCACTTGCTAAAAAGAGGTACGTGCGCTCTTTAAATGTCTTCATATCGCTCCCTTAAAGTACGAATCTTCGCATATTGATATTAATAAGTATGGCGACAGCCACCGTTACCGAGAGGAGGAAAGAGCCTCCGTAGCTCAGGAAAGGCAACGGTACGCCGACTACCGGCATAAACCCCATCACCATCGAGATGTTTATGACTATATGCCAGAATATCATTGATGTTACACCGATTGCCAGTAGAAAACCAAAGCGGTCCTTAGAGCTGTTTGCGGTACTTATGCCCCTTAATATGAGGGTCAGGAATAGGCCCAAGACTATTGCTGCACCTATGAAGCCCCACTCTTCGGCCAGTACGGGGAAGACAAAGTCTGTGTGGTGTTCGGGCAGGAATGACAGGTTTCCCTGTGTGCCTTTGGTGAAGCCCTTACCTAATACGCCGCCAGAGCCTATGGCTATCTTCGATTGGAGGGTCTGGTAGCCTGAGCCTAATGGATCCATGGCAGGGTCTACGAAGCTCATGAGGCGTGATTTCTGATAACCTTTCAGTAGGTATACCCACGCTACGGGAATCAGAGCCAGAGCCGGAAGGCCGAAGGCTATGAGCGTGCGCAAGCGAATCTTTACAATGAAGGTCATTGTGGCAAAGATGAATAGGAATATGAGTGCCGTGCCTAAGTCCGGTTGCTTGGCTATGAGCAGGAACGGAACGGCAAGAAGTACCAATGGCACCAAGAGGTCTTTTATGTCGAGCCCTTTGAGTGGGGCTTTTTCGCTCAACCTTGCCGCAAGTGCTATGATGAAGGCAATCTTTGCCAGCTCCGAAGGCTGGAAGTTTATAAAACCGAGGGATATCCACCTCTGCGAGCCGCCTATCGTGCGCCCGAATATCAATGTAGCGATGAGCATGAGTACGGCCACTGCCAATATCGGATAGGCAAACCTCTTAAGGGTATTGTAATTTATGATCAATACCGGGATTATGAGGGCCGTAGATATGAAGAACCAGTAGAGCTGTTTTTTGTATATGGCAGGCGCGGTTGTGTGCGTGGCACTGTATATCGTAGCGATGCCTATAGAGGTAAGCGTTACGGTAACAACGACGAGTACCCAGTCTATGTGCGTGAGGCTGCGTCTGTCTATCATAATGCCGCCTCACGTATTACTCTTGTCGGTCCGATAATATTCTTAGTATCTGTAGCAGGCATTTTTTCTTCTAAGGGATCTTCCTTTAGCCCGGTCTTTATAAGGTAGCTTTCTCTTGTCGGTGCGTGGAGGTAGCTCTTCATCACCTCCATGGCGAGCGGTGCGGCGGCAACAGAGCCGAAGCCGCCGTGCTCGACTATGACGACTACAGCAATCTTCGGGTCGTCATATGGCGCAAAGCCTACGAACCACGCGTGGTCGCGGAGCTTATATGGAATCTTCGTAATATCCTTGATGCGCTTCTTCATGCGAACGACCTGTGCCGTGCCGGTCTTTCCTGAGATCTCTATATCCTTTGAGTATAGTCCGCGCGCCGTGCCTTTATCCTCTATAACGACTCCGCGAAGAGCTTTCTTTAGCTCTACCATTGTCTCTTCTGATACGTTGGGGGGCTTTTGTTCCTTGGCTCTAAAGTCCATGATGGTTCCGCCGCCTGAGTACTCTATGCGCTCCACTAAGGTAGGTGTGTAGAGCTTACCTCCGTTTGCTATTGCCGTATAGGCGTGGAGCATCTGGAGCGGGGTGGTGAGGGTGTAGCCCTGACCGATGCTCGCAAGGATGGTCTCTCCGTCGTACCAACGGTCGTTGCGCTCGCGTTTCTTCCAATCCACGCTTGGTATTATTCCCGATTTCTCGCCCCAAAGCTCTATGCCCGTCTTCTTGTCGAGGCCGAATTCCTTTGCGTACTTGGCAATACTGTTTACGCCAAGCTTTAACCCTAATTGATAGAAGAAGGTATCAGAGGATTCGACGATAGCCGTGTGTACGTTGATGTTGCCGTGGCCGCCTGCGTTCCAGTCACGGTAGATCTGTCTCGCAAAAGTAAATGAGCCGGGCGACGGTATCTTTGTAGATGTTGTTATAGAGCCTTCCTCAAGTCCTGCCGCCGCTGTAAGGGGCTTAAAGGTAGATGCCGGCGGGTATAAGCCCTGTATAGCTCGGTTAGTCAGCACCTTGCCGGGATTTTCTATAATATTTGCCCACGCCTCATGGGTAAGTCCGGTCGTTATTATGTTAGGGTCGAATGAGGGGGCACTCACCATGGCTATGACCTTGCCATTTGAAGGCTCTATTGCAATTATAGCACCGCGCTTATCCTTCATCGCCTCGAAGGCCGCAATCTGTGTTGGCATATCGATTGTTAGGTGCAGTGTGTTCCCGGGGTAAGGGGCGATGTCGTTTATGATATCTATCACTCGGCCGCGCGCATTTACCTCTACTTCGCGTCCGCCGTCTGTGCCTCTGAGCATACCCTCGAATGATGCCTCTATGCCATATTTACCGATAATGTCGCCGAGCCTGTACGGGCTTGTAGTACTCTCTTTGAGCCTCTTAAAGTCTCTGTTATTTATCTCGCCCAAGTAGCCAAGCGCATGAGCCGTAATATCGCTGTGGGCGTACTTCCTCTTTGGTCCGACCTCTATGGTCACGCCCGGAAGTTCGAACTCATGGGCGGCGAGTTTGACCATCTCCTCCCACGAAAGATCTTCGCGTATCTTTACAGGCCTGAACGGTGCCCTGCCTTTGGCCTTATCGAGTTTTTTGTCTATCTCTTCTACGCTTATATCTGTGGACTCTGTTATGTAGTCCTTTGTAGTATCCCAGTCCGTAACGTCTTCCGGTACTATGAAGAGATCAAAGCCGGGGCGGTTTTCGGCCAACATAACGCCGTTACGGTCGAAGATAAGTCCGCGCGGTGCGTCTACGCGGGTAAGGCGAACACGATTGTTGAGCGATAGCTCATCAAAGTGCGATGCCTGTATGACCTGAAGGTACCATAGCCTTGCGATGAGTATAAAGAAGGCTACGCCTATGACGGCGAGTGTCAGATAGAGCCGATCTCTTAACTCTTGCGGGTCTTTTTCCGAGACGAATCCACTCATCTTAAAGGTATTCCTTATCAGGGTGTCCGTAGAGGAGGGCGTCGATCCTTTCGAATACCGCCGTAAATAGAGGCGCAAAGAGACCTGTCAGGAGTGCTACGGGTATGATATGCGGGAAGATATGCGCCTCTACGCCCACAAGTCTTAATAGTATCAGGGCTATCACGGCCTTCAAGAGTGTGACGACCACGGCACTGGCGGCATTTATCTTCGTCTCTGCGAAGTCCGCCTTGTGTGCCACGAGGTATGCGCCGATATATATAACGCCCATAGAGAAGGAGCTGACCCCTATGACACCGCCCGTGAAGACCTCCTCCATATAGCCCATAGAGAATACGAGCAATGCGCCTACTGCCGACGGCCTTCTCGTGGCTATGTGAAATGCTATGAGTATCAGCATATCGGGCATAGGAAGGTTTGGCGCGAGCGTTGACTTAATGGAAAGATATATTATGGTCAGTGCCGTGTATGTGAGAAGGTCTTTCACTTACTATCCCTCTTCGTCGGTTAGCATTATTATTACGTCTTCAAGCCCTTTAATCTCCGTTACGGCTCTCATCTCTATATCTTTGAAGAAGTTGTCCTTGCCTTCCTCTACACTTACTATCTCGCCGACGAAGAGTCCTTTGCCGAATATACCGGAAAGCCCTGCCGTTACAACACGGTCGCCGACTTTGACGTCTTCTATCTGACGTATATACCTTAAGCGCACGCTTCCTTTACCGCTACCTTCGGCGAGCCCTTTGATGCGTGTGCGTTGGAGCACGATATCTACATTAGAGCGCGGGTCTGTAAGGAGCAGTACCTTAGATGTGAAGCGGTCTACGTGGACTATCCTGCCGACGACACCGAGCGAGGTAACGGCCGCCGTATCGACCTTGACGCCGTCTCCTGAGCCTTTATTTAATATTATAGTCCGAGCCCAGCCGCCTCCAATGTCGAGGCCGCTAAAGCCGATGACAGAGGCCGTAACGTTACGTCCCTTCAGTGTCTCCCTGAAGGCCTTGAGTTCGCTAATGCTTTGGTCGCGTCCAAGAGCTTCTCTAAGCAGATTGTTCTCGGCCTTGAGTGTCGTCAGGTTTTCCCTGAGTTCTTCGTTCTCGGATTTAAGGTCAACGAGGTATATATAGGAGTACCAGCGGTCGCCGATGCCTCTTGATATAGAGGTGATGGCAGATTGT
Source organism: Deltaproteobacteria bacterium (assembly GCA_030631875.1). Lineage (GTDB taxonomy): Bacteria > Desulfobacterota > GWC2-55-46 > GWC2-55-46 > DRQE01 > DAOVKH01. The sequence continues at coordinate 14,092 of DAOVKH010000004.1, forward strand.
ATAGGGCTTGATACGGCAGACAAGACGGTGCGAACTATCAGTTCGCCTCCGGTGCCTTTCTTATCGGTAGATGCCAGATGGAGTGAAATGAGGCAAAGAAGGACTGATGCTAAGAGCACGCTATATCTCTTTACAAAAGAGATCATAATTAATGAGAGTTTCTATCGTAGGGTTAAAGGGTCAGGCCAAAGGTTCTTTGGCGCACGGCTCTTTGGCCTAAGTCAGGCCTTTAGTTCTGTATGGTTACTTCCTTTAAGAGCTTCAAGTCGTCGAGTGCTTTGCCCGCTCCCTTGACTACGCACGTAAGCGGGTCGTCGGCGATAGTTACCGGAAGCTGTGTTTCTTCTCTTAATACTACGTCTAAGTTCTTTATGAGCGCTCCGCCTCCGGCGAGCATAATACCCTTATCGACCATATCGGCGGCAAGCTCCGGTGGTGTCGTCTCGAGGACCTGTTTAATGGCCTCTATGAGCGCATTGATGGGTTCGTTGAGTGCCTCGCGTATCTCTCCGGCCATTACCGTTATCGTCGCGGGGATGCCGGTTACGAGGTTCGAGCCTTTAAGGTCCATCGTCGTCTGGGAGTCTTCAGGCATGGATAATCCAAGCGTCATCTTTATATTCTCGGCAACGCCTGCGCCTATGGAGAGGTTATACTTCCTCTTTATGTATTGAATGATCGTCTCGTCGAGCTTGTCGCCGCCGACGCGAATGGACTTGGCTCTGACTATTCCACCAAGTGATATTACGGCTATCTCGGATGTTCCGCCGCCGATGTCTACTATCATATTGGCAGAGGGTTCGGTTATGGGAAGCCCTGCCCCGATGGCTGCGGCCATGGGTTCTTCTATTAGATAAACTTCGCCGACTCCTGCCGAGTAGGCCGACTCCTTAACTGCACGCATCTCAACCTGTGTTATGCCGGACGGCACGCCTATTATTACACGCGGACGAACGAGGAGTTTTCTGTTGTGTGCTTTTTTAATGAAGTACTTAAGCATCTCCTCGGTTATCTCAAAGTCGGCTATAACACCGTCCTTTAGCGGGCGAATGGCTGTGATATTGCCCGGAGTCTTACCGAGCATTAACTTGGCTTCCTTGCCGACGGCTAAGACGCGTTTACCGCGATTGTCCTTTTTTACGGCAACGACCGAGGGTTCGTTTATAACTATGCCTTTGCCTTTGCTGTATATGAGAATACTTGCCGTACCGAGGTCTATGGCTAAATCGTTTGAAAATAGACCGAGAATATAATTTAACATTGTCGGGTGCTCCTAAGTCTATATTTTAAGTGCCTTTATATGTCTCTTCAATGGTTGATATTAACAGAAAAACTCTCTCTTTGGCAAGGGGAAAATGCTTAAAAAGGTTGAATTTAAGTAGAAAATTTATTACGATACCTTTTCTATTCAATATTAAAAGGTTTTATAGTGGCAGTTTCTTCCCTTTTAGGCTCTTTTAGGATAGATATACTTTTTCGTAAGGAGAAGTGGCAGGGTAGTTACCACACGTCTTAAGTACCGTGGCCGAGTCTTTTCTCGACGGTCGTGCCATGTCTGTCGAGACGTTTGTAATAATTAACGTAATTCAGGGAGGTGTTTGAAGATGCTTGCTTTTATAAGGGAAAAGAAACGTTCGAAGTTTGTCATATTGATACTCGGAGTAATTATCCTGGTATTTGTATTCTGGGGCATGAGCCCGCAGGGAGGTGCTATTAATAACGCCTCTGTCGCGACGGTAGACGGCACACCGATACCGCTTGAAACATACTCCAGGATATATCAAGAGAGGGCTAAACAGATACCCAAAGAGTTCTTAGAGAATATGAACCTAAGGCAAGATGTCGCGGATATGCTTATCAATAGGGTCTTGATTGCGAATGCCGCCCGCAAGGACGGAGTAAAGGTCAGTAAGGGTGAGGTGCAAGACGGTATACTCGCAGACCCGACCTTTCACAATGACGGCAAATTCGACTTTGACTTTTATATATCGCTCTTAAACAGAAATCGCATTAAAGAAGAAGACTATGAGGCCAGCATAAAAGAAGAGATACTCATACAGAAGATGACAAATAAGATGGCCTCAACCATTACCGTTATAGAGACCGAGGCACGTAAACTCTTTGAGAGAGAGGGGCGCGAGGTATCGCTCAATTACGCAGAACTTAAGTCAAAGAGCTTTGAGGCTTCAGTAAAGCCTACGGATGAAGATCTGGAGAAGTATTACGAAGAAAATAAGAGTACCTTCATGCGTCCGACCGAGATTAAGGCACTCTATGTTTATCTGGATAAGAAAGAGCTTGCGAAGAGCGTAAGTGTTCTCGAAGAGGAGATTCAGGCACGCTATGAGAAGAACATATCACGTTATACCAAGCCTGTAGAGTTTAAGGCCAGCCACATACTCATTAAGCCCTCTGCTTCAGACGGCGCTTCTCCTGAGGAGTTAGTAAAGGCCAAGGATGCCGCGCGCGAAAAGGCCGCAGGGCTTCTTAAGGAACTAAAAGGTGGAGCGAACTTCGAGGCATTGGCTAAGAAGCACTCCGAAGATAAAGGCTCCGGCGCAAATGGCGGAGACTTAGGTTACTTTGGCCTCGGAAGGATGGTAAAGCCATTTGAGACGGCTGTCGTAAACCTCAATATCGGCGAGACGAGCGAGCTCGTTGAGACACGCTTTGGTTTCCATATAATAAGGCTCGACGATAAACTCGACGATCGCACCACGCCGCTCAAAGAGGTTCGCGAAGACATTGAAGACGTACTTAAGCGCAACGAGGCAGATGAAGAGGCAAGGGCGCGCATGGCCTCTCTCTTTGCCGTACTGGAATCAACCGACGTTGACTCCATCGAAGCCCTTAGAGCGCAGGCCAAATCAAGTGGGGCTGTAGTTAAGCTCACCGAGCTATTCGCAGAGGACGACACGGAAGTAGAGTTGGCCTCCAATCAACGCCTTAGTGACGAGGCATTTGTATTGAACGCCGGGGCTATTGCCAACAGTATCGTAGACTCCAGAGGTAAGCTCTACATAATAAAGGTTCTTGAGAGGGTAGATGCCCATGTGCCTGCCTTCGATAAGGTCAAAGGGCTCATTAAAGAGGTCTTCATAGAGGCGCGTTCAAGAGAGCTTGCCGACGCCGCCGGTAAGGAGATTATCAAGGAGCTTAAAGAGGGTAAGAGCTTTAAGGGTATAGTCAAGAAGCGAAGCCTTAAGTCCGGCAAGACCGAGTTCTTTAAGAGTGGTGACGGCTCGATACCTAAGCTCAATGTCTATGTCTCTGAAGGCAGTGAGATCTTTACGTTAACTACCGAGGCTCCCGTATATGAAGAGACCGTACCTTACGCCGACGGCGTATATGTATTTGTATTAAGGAGTTCTAAAGAGGCCGATAACGCAGGCTTTACAGCCGTCAGAGACAAGCTTAAAGGGCGCATATTTAACGAGAAGAAGCAAGAGCTCATAGGAGACTGGATAGAAGGCCTAAGAGAAGTTGCCGATATTACCTATAACGAAGACTACATGTAAGGGCGCGGTAGCGTTCTTAGTGATATGAGGATATAGATGCGTTTATCGAAGATGTTCTTACCGACTCTTAAAGAGTCTCCGGCTACGGCCGAGGTCGTAAGCCACAAGCTTATGCTCAGAGCCGGCATGATCAGAAAGCTCGCCGCCGGTGTATATAGCCTGCTCCCTATGGGCGTTAGAAGCCTTAGGAAGGTCGAGGCCATAGTGCGTTCTGAGATGAACCGCGCTGAAGCCGAAGAGGTCTCTATGCCGGTCGTAATTCCTTCTGAGCTTTGGAAGGAGAGCGGCAGGTGGGATCTGTATGGTAAAGAACTCCTTCGCTTGAAAGACCGCCACGGCAGAGAGTTTTGCTTGGGGCCTACGCACGAAGAGGTCATAACCGACATGGTCAGGGGCGAGCTTCGCTCCTACAAACAACTTCCGGTAAATCTATATCAAATACAGACGAAGTTTCGTGACGAGGTACGCCCGCGCTTTGGACTTATGAGGGGCAGGGAGTTTGTCATGAAGGATGCCTACTCCTTCCATGCGACGGACGAGTGCGCCGAGCGTGAGTACGAGGTAATGCGCCGTGCTTATATGAATATATTCGAGCGTTGCGGCTTGGAGTTCTGTGTGGTCGAGGCCGATAGCGGTTCAATAGGCGGATCTTTCTCACACGAGTTTATGGTCTTGGCCGATACGGGCGAAGATGCCGTGGCGAGTTGTACTAAGTGCGACTACGCGGCCAATACGGAACGAGCCGAGTTGCGAAGTGTAGAGAGCTTCAAGACGAGCGATGATAAGAAGATAGTAGAGGTCTCAACACCTGGCGTTAAGACGATAGATGAGGTCAGTGAGTTTCTGAAGGCCGATCCAAAGAGCTTTATAAAGACCCTCATATACGAAGCCGACGATAACGTTGTCGTAGTCTTACTTAGCGGCTACAGCGATGTAAATGAGCTTAAGTTAAAGCGCATATTGGACGTTGATACCTTGGAGCTTGCCTCGGACGCTACCATCGAAGAGGTAACGGGCGCGCCGGTTGGTTTCGCAGGCCCCGTAGGCCTTAAGGATAAAGAGGTGAAGATATACGCCGACTGGAGTGTGAGAGATATTCCATCTGCCATAACAGGGGCCAATAAAAAAGACACACACATAGAGAACGTCTCACCCGAACGGGACTTTAAGGCAGAGTATGTTGACCTGCGTATAGCCGTGGAGGGCGACCTCTGTCCGAGGTGCGAGGGCGGAAGATTTGAGATAAGGCGCGGCATTGAGGTCGGCCACATATTCAAGCTCGGCACAAAGTATAGCGAAGCAATGGGTGCGGTCTTTTTAAATGAAAACGGCAAGGAACGTCCCATGATAATGTGTTGTTATGGCATAGGTATCGGACGCACAGCGGCCGCCGCCATAGAACAAAACCACGACGAAGCGGGCATTATGTGGCCTCGTCCGCTTGCTCCATTTGATTGCCATATTATACCCGTCAATATGAAGGATGAAGGATGCGTAGGGGCGGCAGAGGCTCTCTACAATAGCCTTAAAGAAGAAGGTCTCGACGTTCTCTTAGACGACCGCAAGGACCGAGCCGGAGTTAAGTTTAATGATGCCGACTTGATAGGCATACCGGTGAGGGTTACCATAGGGCCAAAGACCCTTAAAGAAGGTTCCCTTGAATTAAAACTGCGTAAAGAGACCGACGCGCGCCTCATCCCAAAGGACAAGGCCGTAGAAGAGGTCATGGCGGCACTTAACGGCCTTTAAGTAAGTTACCTTAATATCTCTGTCTCACTCCTTTCTTAATTGATTTGAAAAATACCCCGATATATGTTAGAAAATCTAATAACTTAGAAGACTTGTTTTACGGAGGATAGGACTGCGTATATGCATGATTACGACCATAAAAAGATAGAAGAAAAGTGGCAGGCTCGCTGGCTTGAGAGCGAGGCTTTCGTTGTTGACGACGATACTGCTAAGGCCGAGAAGGCCGGAGCTATAAAAGAACCGTACTACGTCCTTGAGATGTTTCCTTACCCTTCCGGTAAGATTCACATGGGCCACGTTCGCAATTACTCCATAGGCGACGTCGTCGCACGCTTTAAGCGTATGCAGGGCTTCGAGGTACTGCACCCAATGGGGTGGGATTCATTTGGTCTTCCCGCAGAGAATGCTGCCATAGAGCGAGGCATTCAACCACAGACTTGGACGCTCGATAATATCGCCAACATGCGCACACAGCTCAAGCGCATGGGGCTTAGCTACGATTGGTCGCGCGAGATCGCGACCTGTACGCCTGAGTACTATCGCTGGAACCAGTGGCTATTCGTAAAGTTATTTGAGAGCGGCTTGGCGTACAAAAAACGCGCCTCTGTTAATTGGTGCGATAAGTGCGCTACCGTTTTGGCCAACGAACAGGTCGAGGAGGGGCTTTGCTGGCGCTGTGAATCGGCTGTCATACAGAAGGAACTTGATCAGTGGTTCTTTAAGATTACCGACTACGCCGAAGAGCTTATCGATTGTACGGAGGAGCTTACGGGGTGGCCCGAGCGCGTCCTTACTATGCAGAAGAATTGGATAGGCAAGTCCGTTGGAGCTGAGGTTGATTTTGCCCTGGATGGTATTGACGACAATATCAAAATATTCACGACACGTCCGGATACTTTATTTGGCGTTACATTTATGAGCCTCGCCGCAGAGCATCCCTTGGTCGATAAGATTACCACGGAAGAGCAA
>DAOVKH010000099.1 GCA_030631875.1 Deltaproteobacteria bacterium
CAGTGGTTCGTAAAGGTCGCACCACTTGCCAAGCCTGCTATAGATGCCGTCAAGAGCGGAGAGACCAAGTTCGTACCAAAGAACTGGGAGAAGACCTACTTCGAGTGGATGAACAATATTCGAGACTGGTGCATCTCACGCCAGATTTGGTGGGGTCATCGCATCCCGGCATGGCACTGCGCAGATTGCGCCGAGATTACGGTTTCTACAAAAGATCCGAGCGAATGTAAGGCGTGTAATGGTAAGAATATCACTCAGGACGAAGACGTACTCGATACATGGTTCTCCTCAGCACTTTGGCCCTTTACGACACTCAACTGGCCCGAAGACTCAGAAGAACTTAAGAGCTTCTACCCGACATCAGCACTCTTTACGAGCTTCGATATAATATTCTTCTGGGTAGCGCGCATGATGATGATGGGTATAAAGTTCATAGGCAAAGCCCCCTTTAAAGAGGTATACATACACGCCCTCATACGCGACGCAAAGGGGCAGAAGATGAGCAAGAGTAAGGGTAATGTAATCGACCCGCTCGTCATAATGGATAAGTACGGCACAGACGCTCTGCGCTTTACATTGGCGGTATTCGCCGCTCAGGGTCGCGACATAAAACTCGATGAAGACCGCTGTGAGGGCTACCGAAACTTCACAAATAAGATTTGGAATCTGGCCAGATTCACCTTCATGAATATGGAGGAAGACGCGACAACAGAGCTACCAAAAGAAGGTCTTGCTACAACAGACAAGTGGATACTCACGAAGCTCAGCGAATGTGCGGCTACGGTAGAAGAATCCATTGAAGATTACGAATTCGACCGCTCGGCTCGCGCCCTCTATTCATTCATATGGCACGAGCTATGCGACTGGTACGTTGAACTTATAAAGAAAGATCTCTACGGAGATAACGGCGAAGAGCGCAAAACGACGGCCGCCGCAGTCTTAGCCTATACACTTAGGGAGACACTAAAACTCCTCCACCCGTTTATGCCCTTCATTACCGAGGAGATATACTCGAAACTCCCCTCACCCAAGGCATCTCTCCTTAAGGAAGAGTATCCCTCTAACCTAAAGACCTTCCCCCTTGAGACGGCAACGATGGAGTCCGTAATGGCTACGGTTAAGGCCGTCAGGAACATACGGACAGAGAATGACATCGCCCCGAAGACAGAGGTCGAGACCGTATGCTTTGTGCGCGATAAAGATACTAAGGAGACACTACAGGCAGGCACGCAGTACATAGCAACCCTCGCCAAGGTCTCAAAGCTAACTATACTTACAGCAAGCAAAGAGGAAGAACGCCCCGCAGACGCGGCATTCCAGCTTGCCACGGTCAGCACCATTTCAGGTGAAGACTCTCAGATAGAGGTCTTCGTACCTCTGAAGGGGTTAATCGACACCGAGGCAGAGATTGCCAAGATACAGAAGAAACTCGACGCGCTCGAAGACGAATCCGTTAAGATAAATAAGAAGCTCTCCAATGAAGGCTTCCTCAAGAAGGCTCCACCGGAGGTAGTAGAAGAACAACGCGCGCGCCTTAAATCCATCGCCGAAAAGCAAACGACCTTGAACCAAGGCCTCGTGCGCATGAAAGAGCTTGGCGATTAGAGAGGCAACTCCCAATTATGGCAAAGAGTATCAAAGTAGACGACTATACCGACGACCTTATAGCGGCCGCTCTGGCTGAGGACATCGGCACGGGCGACGTAACGACCAATGCCACAATACATAAGGGTCAGCTCGGAAGAGCAGAGCTTTCAGCCAAAGAGAGCTTCGTCGTATGCGGTCTGCCCATAGCAGAGAAAGTATTTAAGGCCGTAGATAAGCGCCTTAAGTTCAAGGCACTTATAAAGGAAGGTCGGCGTGCGACCAAGGGCACTCTCCTTGCTCGCGTAAGCGGGAGCTTACGCTCCATACTCACAGCAGAGCGTGTGGCACTAAACTTCTTTCAAAGGCTAAGCGGTATTGCGACACTTACAGATAAATTCGCAAAGAAGACCGCTCGCACAAAGACCCGCATACTTGATACCCGAAAGACGACACCCTGCATGCGCATACTCGAACGCTACGCCGTTACAGTAGGTGGCGGAGAAAACCACCGCTTCGGTCTCTTCGACGCAGTCCTCATAAAAGACAACCACATAAAGGCGGCCGGCAGTATCCAAGAGGCCGTAGTGCTGGTAAGAAAAGCCCATAAAGATAAGTTTAAGGTAGAAGTAGAGACAACGACCCTTAAGCAAGTACGAGAGGCCGCAGCCGCCAACGTTGATATAATCATGCTCGACAATATGGCGCCGATGAAGATAAAGAAGGCCGTCGCAATCGTAGATGGCATAGCCTTGACTGAAATATCCGGAGGCGTAAGGTTAGATAATATCGCTAAGGTCGCAGGGCTCGGTGCGGATTACATATCCATCGGTGCGCTTACGCACTCGGCCGTAGCCGTAGACATAAGCCTCAACATAAGATGAAACCGCTTGCCGACATAGACAGCCAAATCGTCTGCCTCCTTAAAGAAGGGTCTTTCGTCTCAGGGCAAGAGATAAGTACGGCTCTAAAGCTCTCAAGGAGTGCCGTCTGGAAGCGCATCAACGGCCTCAGGAAAGGTGGCTACGCGATAGAGGCTCGTCCTAATAAGGGGTATAAATTATCGACCTCCGAAAAGCCGTACACAACGGTTGCCGTCTCATCGGCACTAAAGACCGAGACCTTTGCGCGCGTCCTTCACTTTCACGAGAGCGTTGAGTCGACCAATACCCTGGCAAGGAAGCTTGCCCAGGATGATGCGGAGGAAGGCACAGCCGTAATAGCACAAGCGCAAACAAATGGACGAGGCCGACGCGGCAGAGCTTGGCATTCGCCAAAAGGGGTAAACCTCTACACGTCTATAATATTGCGTCCTGATATTTCACCCGTACACGCACCGACCTTGACACTCTTGGCGGCCGTAGCACTGGCCGAGGCTATAGAAGAATTTATCGCCCCAATTAGAGTAAACGTTAAGTGGCCTAACGATATTCTCATTAACGGAAGGAAGGTCGCCGGCATATTGACCGAGATGAGCTCTGAGCCCGATAAGATAGATCACATCATCATCGGCATAGGCGTAAACCTGAATATAGAAGCCAAAGCATTACCGGAAGAACTCGCTGAAATAGCCACCTCCCTGAGAGAGGCCTCTGGCAGGGCCGTAGATATGACATTATTTGCCTGCAGTCTTTATTCATCACTCGAAAAATGGTATGCTTTATCTTTAAGTAGTGGCTTCGCTCCGGTGTTGGCTAAGTGGCGCACTTACTTCGACAAGGTCGGCCAGAACGTCAAGGTATCCGAAGGCGGCAAAGGTGTCGCGACAGAGGGCATCTGCACAGGCATAGACGACGACGGCGCGCTACTCATAAAGACGACCGACAATGTAATAGAGAGGGTCGTCTCGGGCGACGTGATTTAGAGGGTATAATGCTACTTGCCATAGACATAGGAAACACGACCGTACTCGTCGGAGTCATAGACGACGGCAAGATAATCAAGAGTTGGCGGTTATCCACGGCACGCAACAGAACCACCGACGAATACACAATAATCATAAAGGGGTTATTCAAATCAGCCACTGAAGTGGTCTCGACCTCTGACATAGACCGTGCGATAATATCCTGCGTTGTGCCGTCACTTGAGATGGTATTTGTAGGTAGCGTTAAGGCTTGCTTTGATTTAGAGCCTATAGTCGTCGGCCCGGGCGTAAAGACGGGGATGGCGATACTGACCGATAATCCGCGTGAGGTCGGGGCAGATAGAATAGTAAATGCCGTAGCCGCCTACACACGCTATAAATGCGCTATAATAGTAGTAGACTTAGGCACGGCCGCTACATTCGATTACATAACGGCCAATGGCGAATACGCGGGAGGTGCGATAGCACCGGGCATAACCGTATCGGCCGATGCCCTATTTACACGCGCGGCAAAGCTTACTCGCGTTGAGCTTAAACGACCAAGTGAAGTAATTGGCAAGAGTACGCGTGAGAGCCTTACCTCAGGGTTATATTACGGCTTTGTAGGCTTGGTAGACGGCATAGTAAAACGCTTCAAGGATGAATTAGGAAGAGATATTAAGGTGATAGCTACGGGCGGGGCGGCAAAGCTGATTCAGGACGCATCGACCACAATAGACGCGACAGATGAATTCTTGGTATTGAAAGGACTCGAAATAATTGACAGTCTCAACCGATAAAGATAAAGCTACCGACGCACAAGGTGCTAAGAAGTACTTCAACTCAGGGAAGAAGTGCTTTAAGAAAGGCAACGTCGATGGCGCACGCCTGGCCTTTGAAAGAGCCTACCACTTTGACAGTGAAGACCCTTACTATATGTCTTACCACGGACTATGCGAGGCACTCAGGTGGCATAAGATAGGCTACGGCCTTGAGCTATGCACGCGAGCCATAAAGAGAGACTTTACAAACCCTGAGTTTTACGTAAACTTAGCGCGCGTCTACAAAGAAGCCGGAAACAAGAAAGGCGCATTGACGGCACTCAAGAAAGGCCTTAGATTCAAGCCCGAAGATAAAGCCATCCACGATATGCTGATAGAGTTAGGCGCACGGAAACGGCAGATAATTCCCTTCCTTAAGCGCTCTAATGTCTTGAATAGGATGCTTGGAACATTCTTCAGACGCACGCTCGCCAAGAAACTCAGCAAGCAAAGGCCCGAAAAGGTCTCGCATGAAGAAGGCACAACGACAGAAGAGAAGTAAGACGATAGAAAAACTTTAGGCCGCTATATTTGCCTATAATATACGCCTCACCAACTTAAGGAAGCCCCCGCAAGGGAGACAACTCACCCAGCCATGAAGGTCAACAAAGCCATCTTCTCATATGTAGCAAAGACTATACCGGTCGAGACACGCCTAAGGGCGGCAAGGGGTGAGGCTCGTGAGCTGAACGCTACGGAGCTGTTAACTACCCTATACATACTCCTCATGGACGAAGACCACCGCGTGCGTGAAGGTGCCGTCGGCACGCTCGAGACCTTAACGGAAGAAGTCCTCCTCGATGCAATATGCGAGATACTCGACCCAAAGGTAATCCACACCATAGCCTTCATGCGTCAGGCCACAGATGAAGTACTTAAGAAACTTATCGCCTGCCCACATATCGAAGCAGATACGATAATCTCAATTGCTAAGTCAGCGCCTCTAAGTGTCGCTGAGGCATTGCAAAATGACAGAGAGAAGCTAACAACCATCAGCGGCCTGGCCGAAGCACTACAAGGTAACCTTAACCTAAATCCTCCGACACCAGAGCCAGAACCAATACCGGAACCTGAGCCTGAGCCTGAACCAACACCAGAACCCGAACCGGAACCGGAGCCGGAAGAAGAAGTTATCACACCTGCGCATCCTCAAGAGGAAGTACCTATAGAGCATAAAAACTTGGTACAGCGAATTGCGGCCATGAGTGTCTCGGAGAAGATAAAGTTCGGCATTACGGGCGATAAAGAAGCACGCAACGCGCTTATCAAAGAGTCGAATAAACTCATAACCGGTGCGGTGCTAAAGAACCCCCGCATAACCGACAACGAGATTATTCAGCTGACGGCCACCAAAGGTACTTCCGAAGATATCCTGAGAACCATCTCGCGCAGTAGGGATTGGCTCAAGAACTACACAATAAAGTATAACCTCATAACTAACCCAAAGACACCCGTAGCGGCATCTATGAACCTTTTAAGGCAGTTACATAAAAAAGATCTCATTAATATATCAAAAAGTAAGGCCATTCCGAGCATACTCGCGATAACGGCCAAAAAAGTACTCGCTACATTCAGAGGCTAAATGTCACCCTCACCCATAAAAAAAATAGAGTCAAAGAAAGCGTCTATCGGCGTTCACCTCTCCATCGCAGGAGGCATAGACAAATCCATAGGGCGTGCCATAGAGCTTAACTGCGGTGCCTTTCAGATATTTTCGAGGAATCCAAGAACATGGAAGGTAACTCCTGTAAGTGATGAGACTATAGCGAACTTCATTAAAGAGCGCACAAAGGCCGAGATAAAGACCGTTGCCATACACGCTTCGTATCTAATAAATCTCTCGTCGCCCGATAAGGAGCTATTCAATAAATCTCTGAATCTATTTGAAAAGGAGCTTGAGATATCCGAAGCGATAAAGGCAGATGTCTTTGTCGTGCATCCGGGCAGTTATAAAGACCGTGACTTAGACTTCGCCACCGCGCAAGTTGCAGAGGCCATCAAGATAGTAAGGGGCAGGCTCAAGAGCGCAAATACGACTGTGCTAATAGAAAATACCGCCGGGGCAGGCTCGCAGACAGGAGCAAGGCTTGAATCCATCGAGGATATAATTAAAGCAACCAAAGGACTCAACACAGGGCTATGCTTTGATACCTGCCACGGGTTCGTCTCCGGCTACCCGCTTAAGACAAAGAAAGATGCCGAAAAGCTCATCTCAACCATAGACGAAAAGATTGGACTTAAGAGCCTAAAACTCATACACTTAAATGATTCAAAGGGTGATGTCGGCTCAAAGCTCGACAGACATGAAGATATCGGCAAGGGCTTTATCGGAAACGCCGGGCTCGGCGCATTCATAAGCGACAAGAGGATTGCCGAAGTACCTCTGATACTCGAAACACCCAAGGAATCTATAGACGACGACTTGCGAAATCTAAAGGCCGTATACAAGATACGCAAAG
>DAOVKH010000041.1 GCA_030631875.1 Deltaproteobacteria bacterium
GGGTCGAAGGAGTATCGGTCAAATGGTTAAGAAAAAATCTATAGCACGCAATGGCGCTATCTCGCTCAGCGCCAAAGAGATGGAGGTGCTTCGTTGGGTTCAGGAGGGTAAGACCAACGACGAGATAGCCATCATAATAGGCAAGTCCAAGTGGACGGCCAAGTACCACCTGAAGAATATAATGAAGAAGCTCGACGTAACGAGTCGTGTTCAGGCCGTAAGCCAGGCCATTGGGCGCGGTCTGCTTCCGCCTTCCGTCATCATTCCGGATAAGGAAGACTCAAGAAAGCTCAATGTCGGTATCGTTGGATGCGGTAAGGGAGGTGTCGCGATACTCGACCTCTTTAAGGACAATCCGCTTGTAAATGTAATATGGGCCGCCGATAAGGATATCGATGCCCCGGCTCTTGCCTATGCCGATAAACTTGATATACCTACTGCCGGTGATTATGGTGGTTTTCTTAAAGAGAAGGTTGACGTTGTCATAAACCTGACCGGCTCCACGGCCGTATCCGAGGAGTTAAGGAGGGTGGTGCCTGCCGATACAGAGCTGATGGGTGGTGTGTCGGCAAAGATAATGTGGCAGTTATTTGAGGAGCGCAGGCGTCGCGTCGAAGAGCGTGAGCAGGTACTCAAAGAACACGAGACCCTCTACCACTTAGGGCTCGTCATAGAGAGCATAGATAGCCTTAAGGACGCAGGCTACGCAATAATCGACTACGCCACTAAGCTCACGAAGACCCCTGCCGGTTCACTCGTCCTATTTGACGATAAGAAGGAAGATATGGTACTCATAGCCTCAAAGGGCTTTAGTGCCGGCTTTAAGAGGCACGACCGTTGGGATATAAGGAAGGGCGGCCTTACGAGCTTGATACTAAACCAGGACGGCCCTCTTTACATAGAGGATATTCGCGATAGTAAGAACGTTAACCCCGTACTCTTGAAAGAAGGTGTCAGGACACTTCTGGCTTCACCCATAATGGTTGAGGGTAGGATTGTCGGCATAATATACGTAAACGACTTTAAGGTACGTAAATTCAGAGCCGAGGATATTTCACTCTTCTCGCTCCTTACGATATACGCGGGCCTTACCGTAGACCGTGTTAAGTCTTTGGAAGAGACACGTCTTTTGAGCATAACCGACGGTCTTACGGGCTTATACAATCAACGCTACCTTATGGAGCAGTTAAAGGGTGAGGTCGAACGGGCAAGGCGTCATGAGCACGGTGCGGCCGTAATCATGTTCGATATAGATTCCTTTAAGAGTTACAACGATGCCTTCGGGCATCTCGACGGCAATAAGGTCTTAAAGATTATATCACGGCTACTTCGTAAGAATACGAGAGGAACTGATACCGTCGGACGCTTCGGCGGCGAAGAGTTTTGTGTCATAATGCCGCATATAGATGAAGAGGGTGCCAGAGTATTCGGCGAGAGGGTCGTTAAAGAGATACGCGAGTATGCTATGCTCAATAGAACGGTTACGATAAGCGGGGGGCTTGCAATGTACCCGAAGGACGGCAAGAGCCACTTATCGCTCCTCAAGACGGCCGATAAACGCCTCTATAAGGCAAAGAAAGCCGGACGCGACAGGCTCATATGTGATTAGCCTTTAATGAGCTTCGTGAATTCGGGCTCTGTTAATATCGTTATGTTAAGCTCTTTGGCCTTGGCGTACTTACTGCCCGAGGCCTCTCCGGCTACTAAGTAGTCTATCTTTTTATTTACGCTCGACGCTGTCTTTGCGCCGAGCCGTTCTACCAGAAGGCTTGCCTCACTTCGAGTAAACCCGTCTAAAGTACCCGTAAATACGAATACCTTGCCCGTTAGTCTGCCTGCTTTAGCTGTAGCTTCTTTCGTTGGCCTTACGCCTCTGGCGAGGAGCCGTCCTATTACTTCCGTATGGTGAGCATCACTAAAGAAGTCTGTGATATTCTTGGCCGTCTCTTTACCTATGTCGGGTAGTTCCTCAAGTTCTTCTTTTGTAGCCTCGGCGAGAGCGTCCATTGAATCGAATGCGTCTGCGAGAACCCTTGCCGTACTTACGCCTACAGCGGGCACTCCGAGCGAGTATATGAAGCGCGCGAGGGTTGTCTCTTTGCTCGCCTCTATAGAACGAAGAAGGTTGTCGATGGATTTTTCTTTCCAGCCTTCGAGGCTTGCGAGGTCTTTTTTCTTTAAATCATATATATCCGCAGAATTTTTTATAAGCTCTCTTTCTACAAAGCTCTCTACCGTCTTTGCGCCAAAGCCGTCGATATCCATCGCCGCCTTTGATGTGAAGTGCGCTATGGCGCCTTTCCTCTGCGCCGGGCATTTAAGTCCTCCGGTGCAGTGGAGTATCGCGCCTAAGACCTCTACCTTGGCCTTGCCCTTTAGCGTTACCTTAAGCTCAACCTTCGAACCGCATATAGGGCAGACCTCAGGGGAATTGAATTCTTTAGTATTGGCAGGACGTTTATCTTTTATCACAGACGTTATCTTCGGTATGACATCCCCTGCACGTTCGACGACTACCGTGTCGCCTATGCGTACGTCCAAGCGTTCTATCTCGTCCATATTGTGCAGGCTCGCGTGGGTGATATTAACGCCCTTTATATTGACGGTCTTTAAGGTCGCAACGGGTGTCAGTGCGCCGGTGCGTCCGACCTCAATGGTTATGTCTTCTATAATGGTCTCGCCCTCTTCGGGGGCAAACTTTACGGCCACGGCCCAGCGCGGGCTTCGTGTAAGTACGCCGAGTGTCTCCTGTAAGTCAATGTCATTGACCTTTATGACCGTGCCGTCTATGTCGTAGTCGATCTCTCCTGAATCTCGCATAGCCTCAAGTTTTCTGTGGTAGGCGAGGGCTTCGCTTGCGCCCGTGACCGTTCTTGTGAGCGGGTTCGTCCTTATGCCAAGTGTCTTTATATAGGCGAGCGCTTCGCTGTGCGATTTAAACCACCCTTTACCCGTTACCGTACCGACGCCGTAGCAAAATATATTGAGCGGTCTCTTTGCCGTTATGGTCGGATCGAGTTGCCTGAGAGAACCCGCGGCGGCATTCCTCGGGTTTGCGAACGGAGCTTCGCCCGCGGCCTCGCGTTCTTTGTTGAACTCTTCAAAGTCCTTCATCGGAATATATACCTCGCCGCGTACCTCTATGCGCCTTGGTATTTTATCTCCCGTTAATTCAAGCGGAAGGCTGCGAATGGTCTTGATGTTATGGGTGACGTCTTCGCCGACAACTCCGTCGCCACGCGTTGAGGCTTCGGTGAGCAGGCCGTCCACATAGACGACCTCAACGGCAAGTCCGTCTATCTTTGGCTCTGCTGAAAAGGTAATATCTTTATCGTTATTGAGTAGTTTATTTATGCGTGTGTTAAAGGCCTCTACCTCGTCGTCGGTAAAGGCATTGGCGAGGCTCAGCATTGGAAGCGTGTGCGTTATCGTCTTAAAGTCCTTTGACGGCGTGGCGCCGACCCTCTGCGTTGGCGAGACTGGAGTTATAAGTTCGGGGAACTCTTCTTCAATTGCGGTCAGTTCGCGCATTAGGCGGTCGTAGGCGGCATCGGTGACCGTCGGGTCGTCGAGGACGTAGTAGCGGTAGTTGTGGTTTATTATCTCGGTGCGGAGTTCTTTAATGCGACGTGCCCGCTCAGAGGCTTTTTCTTTTGAAGTCGTCATTGTCGTATTAAATCACATCCTATCTCTTCGACGCAATACTTATAGACGACGCAGTCCTTGATTCCATAGGCTTATGTAGTGTAATATTTCTCTATGGATACGGGATCTACATTTTGGGTGGCTATGGGGTTGACACTCTTGGCAGGGCTTTCGACGACCGTCGGTAGTGCTGTAGCGATAATATACAGAGAACCCGGCCCGCGCTTCATGGCCTTTACACTGGGCTTTACCGCAGGCGTTATGATACTCGTTTCGTTCAGTGAGTTACTGCCTCAGGGTATCCTTGCTATAGGCTTTACAAACGCGCACATAGGTTTCTTCATAGGAATAGTAGCACTCTTTATGGTCGATATGTTCTTTCCGCACAGCTATATAATGGAGACCCCTGAAGACGCTGGCGTTTCTAATAACCATGACGCGAAGCTAAAGAAGGCCGCCGTACTGGTTGCCATAGGCATTGCCATACATAATTTTCCCGAAGGGATGGTTACATTCGCAGGAGCACTCAAGGATATAGACTTAGGCGTTGCCCTTGCCGTTGCCATATCCATACATAATATACCCGAAGGCATAGCCGTTGCCGTACCGATATATGCCGTAACAAGGAGTGCTAAGAGGGCCTTTAAGTGGTCGTTCCTGTCGGGGATAAGCGAGCCGGTGGGTGCGCTCTTGGCGGCCGTCGTGCTCATGCCGTTCTTGAGTGACGTGACCCTTGGGTGGGCCTTATCTGTCGTCGCCGGTTTTATGGTATTTATATCTCTTGATGAGTTGCTACCCGTAGCCAACTCCTATATGGAAGAACACGTTGCCATAGCCGGGGTCATTGCCGGGATGGTCATAATGGCGGTAAGCCTTGCAATGCTTCAGTAATTAAGGCTACTTTACCGGTATCCTTACCGACACGGCTCCCCGCACGTCGCCGAGGCGATAGCCGGTGGCCTTATCGTCGGGGTAGTTCTTGCTGATAAACTTACGAACCTCAACGGGAATATTACTTGCCCTACCGTGGCAGTTAAGGCACGGCTTATGTATGACCAGAGGCTTAATGTAGCGCAGATACCTTCCGCCGTCTTCATCGACGACCCTTTTGTGGATGGTCGTACCCTTTAGCAAGCCCTTCTTCTTTAGCCTTTCAAAGTCTCTTAATACGCGTCTTTCATAGTGGTCGGGTTTGTTTTCGGGGTTACGCATCTTGAGGCTTACTCGCTTAAGTCTGTAGCCGGTCTCATCGGTAAACTTCTTAGTCATATTAGGTGCGTCTTTGGAGCAAACACTTATGGCATTTAGTATTGCGGCACTACTTGGTGCTTTATCCTTCTTCGGTTTCTTTATTTCTTTAGCCTTATACTCATAGTCGGCGTTACCGAAGGTTACAACGAGAGCGCCTCTGCTATTGCTGAAGCTATGCTTTGGAATCGTTGCGAGCGGTGAATCAAAGACGAGCCTTACCTTACCCGGATGCGTGCCGACCCGGACCTTCTCTACATACTCACTATCTATGTCGATAGATACCGTACGGCTCGAAAGCTCTGAGCCTATATCCCAGACATCAACGACAAGGCGTGCGGGGCTATCCAATACGAAGGAGTCGTACTCACCGATATCACCGTCAGCGGATATGGTCACGGCAGTCGCTCTATGGTGATTCTTGCTTGCAATGCTTGTAATCTTAGTTGCCTGATACCCCAAAGTCTCTTCTTTCTTCTTTGTGGTGGCGGCGGCCTTACTTATCTTTGCCTCTTCTGAGGCCTTGCCGCTTGCCAAGGCTCTTGTTAGCTTTTCTTTGGAATTCTTAAGGAGTTCTTCTACGGCTCTCGTTGCCACCTCCGTGGCCTTTGCTTCACTCAATATAACCAAGTCTTCTTCGCCGTAATATGACGAGCCTCCTGCGGCCAAGGAGTAGACGGGCAAGGCCAATACTATAGCGGCTACCGCCGTTATTATCGTTGTGTTTATAGGGGCAGTTATATGTCGTATCATCTCTAAAGACTCCTAACTATTTAATAATAAAGATAATACCATATTGAACCTCTCTGTCAAGGCACGGTCTGCTTACCCTCTCTCAAATTGCAAAATTGGGCGCTCTGTGGTAGACTTAAGGTTAAAAATCATGCCTAATTCAGCACGAAGTGTACTTGGTAACCTTGCTTGAAGAAGTGGGTCTTAAGTCTATGAATATTAAAGAAAATAATAGTGTCGGTGCTTTCAGCCTCGTCCTTCACGCACACTTGCCTTACGTTCTCGGCCACGGTACTTGGCCCCACGGCGTGGATTGGTTAAATGAAGCGGCCGTGGAGACCTATCTGCCGCTCCTAAATGTCTTTAACCGCCTTAAGGATGAGGGGATAAGTGCTAAGGTTACGATAGATATCTCGCCCGTCTTGACGGAGATGTTAGCCGCAGACGAGTTCAGGTCGGCCTTTAAGGAGTATCTCGCCCAGAAGGCCTTGGCCGCGGCTAAGGATATAGAAGAATTCACGCGCCTTGGCGAAGACCATATGGCTGAGGTCGGGCGTATGTGGAAGGGCTTCTATGAGGGCGGCCTCAAGGACTTTACCGAGCGATACGGCGAAGATATACTCAAGGGCTTTAAAGAGCTTCAGGACGCGGGCCATATAGAGATAACGACCTGCGGGGCTACGCACGGCTACTTTCCGCTCTTATCGAAGGATTCGAGTATATTGGCACAGGTGGCTCAGGCTGTTAAGAGCTACAAGCGTCACTTCGGGCGTACTCCGCGCGGTATGTGGCTACCGGAGTGCGCCTACAGGCCTTCTTATGATTGGAAGTCTCCGATAGATGGTGATGATACAGCTTCGTACCCAAGAAAAGGCGTTGAAGAATTCCTTAGCGAGAACGGCATCGAGTACTTCTTTGTAGACTCGCACCTCTTGAAGGGCGGCAAGGCCATAGGCGTATATGCCGACAGGTTTGAAGATCTGCAATTCCTGTGGGATAATTTTAGCAATCAGTATCAGGCAGGAAGTGAGCCCGTTGAGCCAAGAAGCCCGTATGGCGTATACTTGGCCGCCTCCACTATGGACGGTATGGATCCTTCTAACGGAAAGGCACCGGTGGCGGTATTTACCCGTGATAATGATACAGGGCTTCAGGTCTGGAGCGGCGACTGGGGGTATCCCGGAGACGCGAATTACCTGGACTTTCATAAGAAGCGATTTCCGGGCGGCCTTAGGTACTGGGCCGTTACCGACACTGAGGCCGACTTGGCAGATAAAGGCCCGTATTACCCGGAGGCCGCGCGCGGGCGTATACCCGAAAATGCCGAACACTTTAAAGACCTCGTAAAGGAAAAACTCAGAGCCGAGAATAATGGTGATAGCATGCCTCTGGTCTGTTCTCCCTATGATGCCGAGTTATTCGGTCATTGGTGGTTTGAGGGTGCTGAGTGGATATACCACGTAATAAAGGCCATGGCTACCGATACCTCTGACGATGCCATAACCTTAACTACGGCAAGCGAGTACCTTGATATGGCAAAGCCATCGGAGGTCGTAAGCCTGCCCGAAGGCTCATGGGGCGAGGGCGGATACCACTGGGTTTGGTTAAACGACATGAACAAATGGACGTGGAAGCACATCTATGATTGTGAAGAAGAGATGGAGTCCTTAGCACTGCTCTATGGTGATAAAGCCGACGCTGAGTTGATGGAGATATTAAAGCAAACGGCAAGAGAGCTGATGCTGATGCAGGCCTCCGATTGGCAGTTCCTGATATCGACGCGCGCGGCGGCCGATTACGCAGAGACCCGCATCGTCGGACACTACGAGGATTTTTTGCGCCTCGCAATGATTGCCAGAGGGGTCGGTAGTGGCGAGGTCTCTACTATAGGCGAGGCCGATAGAAACTTCTTAAAACTCGTAATGGAGCGCGACTCGCTCTTTACGGATATAGATATAAATTGGTTTATGCCGACGGGCGTTAAGCTCACGGTAAGTGCATAATAGATAAGGGGTATTCTTTGGTAGCCAGCTCAAAGACAAAAGAGATTAAAGAAGATATAAAGAAACTCGCCTTTGAAGACAATAGTGTCGCTCAGATGTTATTCGGTCAGAACGGCGAAAACCTGAAACGCTTTTCAAAGAAGCTCGGTATTGATATCAATACGCGCGGTGCCGACGTAACGCTTCGAGGCGAAGGTAAGGATGTCGCCGTAGCCGAACGCCTATTGCTGGAGTTGTACGCCATGATAGAGGGTGGTCGTAGGTTCGTCCCTGCCGACATGGACTACGCCCTGCAGGTGCTCCTTAAGGGTGGCAATGGTAATGTGCGTATAGAGGATATCTTTAAGGATACGATATACGTTTCTCATAGAAATAAGCAGATAGCACCGAAGAGCTTGGCGCAGAAGAAGTATGTAGATTACATACGTGAAAAAGATATGGTATTTGCCATAGGTCCGGCCGGTACCGGTAAGACCTATCTGGCAATGGCCTCGGCCGTAGCGGCACTTGCAAATAAAGAGGTCGAGCGTATTATACTTACGCGTCCTGCAGTCGAAGCCGGCGAGAGCCTCGGATATCTGCCCGGAGACTTGGCGGCAAAGGTCGATCCGTATCTGCGCCCTTTATACGACGCTCTTCACGATATGATGGAATTCGAGCGTGCCCAGGAGTTAATAGAAAAAGGTGTAATAGAGGTCGCCCCTCTTGCCTTTATGAGAGGCAGGACGTTAAATAATTCTTTTGTCATATTGGACGAGGCGCAAAATACCTCGCTCGAGCAGATGAAGATGTTCCTGACACGTCTTGGCTTCGGCTCGAAGGTAGTAGTCACCGGAGATATAACACAGATAGATCTGCCACTGGCAAAGCCATCGGGGTTAGTCGAGGTGCAAAGTATTTTGAATAATATAGATTCCATACGCTTTGTTAAGTTCACAGACGTTGACGTAGTAAGGCACCCTCTGGTGCAGGAGGTCATAAGGGCCTTTGAACGCGCACGGGTAAAGAAGAAGCCCGGCAGGATAGTGGAAGAGGTATGAGTCTAAAAAAATTCAACTTAGAGGAGTTCATGTCAGGCTCTCTGAAGGACTTTACCTTCGATCGCGCGACGATTAAGAAGCTCGTCCTTCTCGTATTGGTATGCGCGATATCTGCCGTCATATTCTTCCCGACTTTGGCCTTCTTCAGTTTTACATATAAGGTCGGCGACGTTGCCGTCATGGATATAAAGTCTCCGGTGGAAATAACCGTATCAAAGGACGTCTCCATAAAGAAGGGTGAGGTCGTCGTACGTGAAGGAGACGTAGTTACATCCGATGCCGTAAAGAGCCTCGCCGCCATAAAGGAGGCCGTGAAGAACGGACGTCAGATAGGGCGCGTATTCGGATTATTTGTATTTATGCTCGTCGTCGTGCTTACGATGTATGTATTCGCCAGAAGCAATATAAGGAGGTTCTCCTTTGAATCGAGAGATCTCTTATTTATGGCGGCGATATTTATAGCCGCTATGCTCATGCTTCGCTTTGCCGGTTACGTTGCCGTCGTTATGCAGGCTATATTCCCGCTAATACCGTCTACGGTATACATATATATGATACCGGTGGCGGCAGGAGCCATGCTCGTAAGGCTATTCCTTACCTCTGAGACGGCACTCGTATTCTCGGCTATCGTTGCCGTAATGGCGGGTTTCCTTATGGGGTGGAGCCTTGAGATAACGGCCTACCTCTTTATTGGAGGCGTATTCGCGGCCATGCAGGTAAGAGGGGCTACGCAAAGGTCTACGATAATAATGGCAGGGCTTTATCTGGGAGTATTGAATTGCGTTCTACTCTTGAGTATGGCAGGGATTAGGGGTGGCGCTACTCTCAGCGAGCCGTTCTTCATAGTCATAGCGGGGTTACTGAACGGTATGGTGACGGCCATAATAACGGTTGGCCTGACACCTCTCCTTGAGATGACATTCGGCTATACGACAAACGTCCGTTTGCTGGAGCTTTCGAGGATGGATCATCCTCTGCTTAAGGAGTTGGCACTGAGGAGCCCCGGGACGTACCACCATTCTGTCATAATAGGTTCTCTCGTCGAGGCCGCCGCCGAGAGTATAAACGCCAACCCTCTCTTAGCCAGAGTAAGTGCCTATTACCATGACATAGGCAAGGTGAAGATGCCCTTTTACTTTATAGAGAATATGAGTGGTGACAATAAACACGATAAACTGACACCTTCGATGAGTGCCCTTATAATAACCAACCACGTCAAAGAGGGCATAGAGTTGGCCAACGCACACAGGCTCGGTAAAGAGATAACCGATATAATCCCACAGCACCATGGGACTTCCCTGATAAGCTTCTTCTACAATAAGGCCAAAGAACAGGAAGACCCGGACGTTCACGAGGTAGATGAAAAGGACTTCCGTTACCCCGGCCCCAAGCCTCAGACAAAGGAAGCAGGCCTTGTGATGCTTGCCGATGCCATAGAAGCGACGAGCCGTACCCTGCCCGACACCTCGCCCGCTAAGATTCAGGGCATGACGCAGACAATAGTAAACCGCATATTCGCCGATGGTCAACTCGATGAGTGCGAATTGACATTAAAAGACCTGCACGCTATAACCAAGAGCTTCAACCGTGTGCTTAACGGTATATTCCACCAGAGGGTGCATTATCCGGACCCGGTAGGCGGAGGTAATAACGGCGACGGCGATACGAAGGAGGATGATATTGAAGGTAGAGATAAGGGAGACGGCGTTAAAGAAGATGCCCCGCCAAGAGAAGCTTCCAACCAAGCGGATGATAAAAAACGTTTGTACCCATTTCCTACAATGGAGAATGTGACAAATGAAAGGGGGGATGATGTTGTTGAAGAATTTCCAAGTGGACGTAAAAAATTCATAAGAAGTGGCGTAAAGTCTTTTTCTGGTGAA
>DAOVKH010000145.1 GCA_030631875.1 Deltaproteobacteria bacterium
AAATTACATACCCTTCGGACTTTATGCTCATATGCGCTATGAACCCGTGCCCGTGCGGTTTCATGGGTGACGTTAGGAAAGATTGCGACTGTACGCCGATGATAGTGAAGCGTTATCGCTCTAAGCTATCGGGCCCTCTTCTTGATAGAATCGACATACACGTTGACGTGCCGAGGGTGCGCTTCAATGAGTTAAGCAGTGACCGTTCCTGTGAAAGTTCCTTTGATGTAAAGAAGCGTGTGGATCTCGCGCGCGGCGTACAGAAGGAAAGGTTCAAAACACTAAAAATATTTTCGAATGCCGCCATGGCATCACGGCATATTAAGAAGTTCTGTGCCTTGGACGAAGCCTCTAAGGCACTCCTTGAGAAGGCCGTCGAGAGGCTTGGGCTTTCGGCTCGTGCCTATACCCGCATACTCAAAGTCGCACGCACCATAGCCGACCTCGACGGTGCCGTCGATATAAATGCCTCACACCTCTCCGAGGCCATACAGTACAGAACATTCGACAGGCAGATGGTGTAGTAAGGTTGGATTTATCTGCTATAATATCTCTTGAACCTTAATCATTAACCTATAAGGAGAGATTACTATGGCTACAGTTATGAACGGAGTATACAAGTGCGCGATATGCGGAAATATCGTAGAGGTATTGCACACAGGCGGCGGTAAGCTCGTCTGCTGCGGAGAAGCAATGGCGCACTTCGAGGCCAATACGGTAGACGCGGCAAAGGAAAAACACGTCCCCGTAATAGAGCAGACAGATAAGGGCTTTAAGGTAAAGGTCGGAGAAGTGCCGCACCCAATGGAGGCCACGCACTATATCGAGTGGATAGAGCTTTCATTTAACGGACGCACAAAGCGTGTGATGCTTAAGGCCGGAGACGCACCTGAGGCCGAGTTCTGCGGTACGACTACGGCAGATAAGGTTACGGTACGGGCGTATTGTAATCTGCATGGGCTATGGCAATCCGAGTTATCCTTATAATACGGCTTCGATAATTGCCCGTACTCTGCGTCACGGTGCGGGCTTCATCGTTCGACGTACTGAAAAGTACGACTCGCTCTTCAGCCCTTCCGTGCGAAGAGCCCGCTGGCTCCTTGATTACAACCAATTCTCATTGCTGCTTGCAGTTTGTCATTCCCGTGAAGGCGGGAATCCATAGTAACAGTTTTGTCATCCTGAACTTGTTTCAGGATTTCGCTTTTGTTTTTTTTCAAGACCGTTCGCCCTGAGCTTGTCGAAGGGTTTTACGAACGGTCTTTTCTATTATCCAACCACCCAAATTGCATAAAGCCCCTTGAGATGTTACTATATCGCCTATGACTAAACCACTGATATACTTAGACAATGCCGCAACGACATACCCAAAGCCAGGCTCTGTTCCGAGGCGTGTGGCCGAGGTTATAGCCGACTTGGGCGGAAACCCCGGACGCGGTGCGCACAGGATGTCGCTCGATGCCTCACGCGTTGTATTTGGTACGCGCGAAGCCCTGGCAGGCCTCCTTAATATCAAGGACGCCTCACGCATAGCCTTCACCAAGAATGCTACAGAGGCCATCAATATTGCCTTGAAGGGACTCCTCAAAGCAGGCGACCACGTCGTAACTACGGGCTTCGAACATAACTCCGTAGTGAGGACTCTGGCAAGGCTCACACGTGACGTTAATGTGCGAGTCACGAAGGTCATCGGCAAAGAACGCGCGGACTTTGTAAGTGCCGCCGACGTAGAAGCCGCCATTACAAAAGACACGAAGCTCGTTGCCATTACGCACGCATCGAACGTTGTCGGTACGATTCAGCCCGTCTATGAGATAGCCGAACTTTGCAGGGCAAAGGGTGTGCTCTTTATGGTCGATGCCGCGCAGACCATTGGCGCGCTCCCCGTTGACCTCGGCGAGCTTGGGGCAGACATTGTCGTAGGCACGGGCCACAAGGCTTTATTCGGCCCGCAGGGCACGGGCTTTGTATACTTTAAAGAAGGCGTAGAGCCGGAGCCGCTCATAGACGGCGGCACGGGCGAGGAGGGCGTTTACCTTGAGATGCCCGATCGCTTCGAGTCGGGCACGGTAAACACACCCGGTATCGGCGGCTTGGGTGCCGGCATAGAGTTTGTATTAAATGAAGGTGTAGAGAAGATACGCGCGCGCGAGAGTGCGCTTACGTCGATGCTCCTAACGGGTTTAAGCGAGATAGAGGGCGTTACCATATTCGGGCCGATGGACGTTGAGTCGCGCGTCGCACTTGTTTCTTTTACCATAGAGGGTCTGCCGCCGGTAGACGTTGGCAGGCGATTGGACGAAGACTTTCTTATAATGGCTCGGTGCGGTACGCACTGCGCACCGGACGCGCACCGCACAATCGGCACGCACCCCTTAGGCACTAATAGAATAAGCCCCGGGTACTTTACGACCGATGCGGATATAGAAGTTCTCCTTAAGGCCGTAAAGACGATGGCCGGTGGTGGTTAATATGTTCGTACTCGGCATAGAGTCATCATGCGACGACATGGCGGCAAGTGTCGTTGACGACAGTGGCCTCGTATTGTCGAGTGTCGTAAGCTCTCAGGACGACATACATGGCCTCTACGGCGGCATAGTTCCGGAGCTTGCCTCACGCCGACACATAGAGACGATAGTCCCTGTGGTCGAAGAGGCACTCAAGCGTGCAGGTATTACGATAGACGACGTAGGGGCGATGGCCGTAACGAGAGGTCCGGGGCTCGTTGGCTCGATACTCATTGGGCTTTCATTCGTAAAGGCAGTTTCATTTGCGAGGTCGATTCCATTTGTCGGTGTAAACCACTTGGACGCGCACGCTCTCTCTGCCTTCTTGAAGGACGGCGCGGAGGATAAGACACCGGAGTTTCCATTCGTATCGCTCGTCGTATCGGGTGGCCATACGATGCTCTCACTCGTTGAAGGTTATGATAAATTCAAACTCCTTGGTCAGACCAGAGACGACGCAGCGGGCGAGGCCTTCGATAAGGTCGCAAAGCTCTTAGGCCTTGGCTACCCGGGAGGCAAGCCCATAGACGATTTGGCAAAGAAGGGTGATGCCAAGTACATCCACTATAAGAGGGCGACCATAAAAAAATATAACCTCGAGTTCAGCTTCAGCGGCCTTAAGACAGGGGTCTTAAATACTGTAAAGTCCCTCGAAGAAGAGGGCGCGTTGACCGACGAGGCAAAGGCCGACATTGCGGCGAGCTTTCAGGAGTCGGTCGTAGACGTGCTAGTTAAGAAGGCCCTCTGGGCACTTGATAAGACAGATTGCGACAGACTCGTTGTGGCAGGAGGCGTTGCCTGTAACTCAAGGCTCAGGGCAAAGCTCAAGGCGGCTACGGATAAAGAAGGCATTGCATTATTCATACCCAAGCCCGCATACTGTAGCGACAATGGTGCGATGATAGCGTTGCTTGGGTTGAGGTTATTTGAAGAGGGTTTGAGTATTGGCTCCTTTGAGACTAATGCTTTGCCGAATTCCGACGAATTTTGATAGTTGTTTGCGACAAAGTATAATGGCACAACTACTTTGTTGTGCTTAATATCTGTTCGCTCGACGTACCTGAAAGTACGACTCGCTCTCAATATTTCGCACGCCGTGTATTTGTACCATTCTCTTTGCCGCAGGAGATTCTTTAGGTTAACTACCTTGCATGAGACCAATTCTCTTTGTCGCAGGGAAATAAGAAGAAACCCTTTCGCTCTAAAGACGGCGAAAGGGTTAAATAAACGGTCTTGAATTAAGTACCTAATTTATTATGACTAACTCTACCGAAAATAAACCCGTACGTTTTGCCAAGAAGTCCCTTGGGCAAAACTTCTTGGTCGATAAGAATGTCGTTGCCAATATAATCTTAGCCGCAGGGATTGTTGAAGGCGAGCGGGTATTGGAGATAGGCCCGGGGACGGGTCTCCTTACGTGCGCTTTATTAGAGGCAGGCGCGAAGGTCGTTGCTATAGAAAAGGACGACGAACTCTGTAAGAGGCTAAAGCGAGAATTCGCGGAGAACGAAGACTTTACTCTGATCGAAGCCGACGCTCTGGAGGTGGACTTTATAGAGTTGTCAGAGAAGTACGCCACTCGCCTGAAGGTTGTAAGTAACCTGCCGTATAATATCTCAGGACCCGTTATGGCAAAGTTCTTAGAGAATTACCGTGCATTCAGCGGTTTCATATTGATGCTCCAAAAGGAGGTCGCCCAGAGGTTTGCGGCCACCTCCGGTACAAAGGCATGCGGCATACTCTCGGTCTTAATCAGGGCTTACGGAAGCGCGCGTATGTTATTTGACGTTTCACCGAATTCATTTAAACCGAGGCCAAAGGTAACCTCGACGGTCGTAGGTATTACCCTCTTCGAAGACTCAGCTATACCTATTGGAGATGACGCTCTTTACCCCGTGCTTCGCCAGGTAGTGAGGGCGGCATTTGGTCAGAGGCGTAAGACCCTGCTGAATGCCCTTAAGGCATTGGGGTGCGAGCCGGAAGTCTTGACCGATGCTCTTGCGTCCGTAGACATAGACCCGAAGCGTCGAGGCGAGACACTCTCCTTTGAGGAGTTTCTCAACTTGGCTAAAGAGCTTTCAGGTAAAGTGCCGGTAGTCTCTTAACTTGACATTTGCACCAC
>DAOVKH010000160.1 GCA_030631875.1 Deltaproteobacteria bacterium
AAGCTTTTAAGAGAATTAACACTCGCCGCACCGTTAAGTAACGCTAAAGATAGTTTCACTTACGTCTGTGCGTTCTTCAAGAGATCTTCCGAATGTTTTGTATCTCGTTAGCCATATCTACGGCCAAGCGCGTCTCTGCCACATCATGAACTCTAAACAAGCTCGCGCCGTTCATCACACCCACGACGGCCGTAGCAACACTTGGCATAAGTCTCGTCTTAGTCTCTGGTGCGACCTTGCCCATAAAGGACTTTCTCGAAGCACCGAGCATTACCGGCACGCCAAGTGTACGAAACTCACCGAGCCTCTTTATGAGTTCAAGGCTTGCTTCAGCGGACTTGCCAAAGCCTATGCCCGGGTCTACTATAATCTTATCCCTTGCTATCCCTTTACTCAGGGCAAACTCTATGCGCTCCTCTAAGTAGCCGTATACCTCACCTATCAAATCTTCGTAATCGGTCTCGGCCTGCATATCCTTCGGCGTACCGCGCATATGCATCAGAACAACTGCCGCGCCCGTATCGGCAACGACCTCTACCATAGCCTCGTCCATAGATATGGCACTTACGTCATTTACAATCTCCGCACCTGCCTTAATTGCTCTGCGGGCGACCTCGGCCTTGGTCGTGTCGATTGAAATAGCTGCGCCGCCATCTACAAGCCCTTCGATGACAGGCAACACACGCTTAAGCTCTTCTTCTACCGACACGCCCTCACTGCCGGGCCTCGTAGACTCGCCGCCAACATCTATTATATCGGCACCATCGGCCACCATCTCAAGGCCAAAACTTACGGCATCTTCTACACTCCTGTAACGTCCGCCATCTGAAAATGAATCGGGCGTTACGTTGAGTATTCCCATTACGAGCGCCCTTGTATTAGCCCTTACGTTAGAAGACGCGCCCAAATCCCAAGACCTATTAACACCCTTTAGCGTATAAGACTCAACCTCAAGGTTATTTAGCGCGCCTTCGATTAACTTTGCCGTCTCTTTTAAAGCGTAGGGCTGGATGGAGAGTTTCTTTATAAGTCTACGAAATTGCTTTAACGTGCCGGAGAGTATGCAGTCGGTGTGGTCTACCTCTGCCGATACGACACCCTTCGATACGGCGGCCTCTCCTCCGACGGCTATCATATCCTGCTTTATTATATTACCGGCAGGAGCCGTTAAGTTAGTGACCTTTAAATTCCTGTAAAGCTCTTTCGGTGCCATGAGCTTTATGCCCGCAGGATCTACCCCTACACGCTCCATCTCCGTACGTGCTTCACTCAAAGAAGCTATCTCTATAAGGCGTATTGTTTGCGCGCGCGACTCCATGGGAAAGACTCCGTATTATAGGACTACTTTTTAAAAAAGGTAAGAGCGCAAAGTCTTTAAAGAAAGAGGTAGCGCATTAAGCACCATGCGGATCATCCATTGGCATTGGGTCGGTTACAGAACCTCTGCCCTTAGGGCTTTTGTCTTTAGCGTCTTTGTCTGTGGACGATTCACTTTTATCTCCACCACCACTATGACTACCATCATCGTAGACCTTAACGCCCTTAGGGATATTACCTCCGAATATTATTTCATCTATCTCTTTACCATCGAGGGTCTCTTTTTCAAGGAGTGCCAAGGAAAGTGCCTTCAACTTATCGTTCTTCTCGGTCAAGAGCTTTGTGGCACGCTCGTGGTTGCTCTGTACTATCTCGCGTATATCATCATCTATCATTATGGCCGTCTTCTCGCTAAAGTTTCTGTCGCTTCCCATATCACGGCCAAGGAATATATGCTCCTCTTTCTTGCCAAAGGTCGTAGGCCCAAGCTTATCGCTCATCCCCCACTCGCATACCATCTTACGAGCTATCTCGGTTGCCTTCTCTATATCATTACCGGCGCCGGTGGTCATGTGGTTAAAGGTCAGCTCTTCTGCCGCACGTCCGCCCATGAGTATCGCTATCCTGTCGACAAGGTATTCCTTGTTGTGCGTATAACGCTCGTCTATTGGGAGCTGTTGGGTAACACCAAGCGCCATGCCTCTGGGTATTATCGAGACCTTATGTATCGGATCTGTCCCGGGTATGAGCCTTGCGACAAGCGTATGGCCCGCTTCATGGTAAGCGGTATTTTCTTTTTCCTCGTCGCTTATTATCATACTACGACGCTCACTGCCCATCATTATCTTATCCTTTGCCGCATCGAACTCTTCTTTGGAGAGCTTGTCCTTACCCTTACGCGCGGCAAGGAGGGCGGCTTCGTTTACGAGGTTGGCTAAGTCCGCGCCGGAGAACCCAGGCGTGCCGCGAGCGACTATCTCCATATCAACGTCATCTGCCAGAGGTGTCTTCTTGGCATGAACCTTCAGTATCTGACTCCTGCCCTTAAGGTCAGGCACAGGAACGACGACCGTGCGGTCGAATCTGCCGGGCCTTAGAAGTGCGGGGTCAAGCACGTCGGGCCTGTTCGTAGCCGCAACGATTATAACGCCCTCATTACTCTCAAAGCCGTCCATCTCGACCAAGAGCTGATTAAGTGTCTGCTCACGCTCATCGTGCCCTCCGCCAAGGCCGGCACCACGGTGGCGTCCGACGGCATCTATCTCGTCTATAAATATTATACAAGGAGCGTTCTTCTTGCCCTGAATAAACAAATCCCTTACGCGCGAAGCTCCGACGCCGACAAACATCTCGACAAAATCACTACCTGAAATACTAAAGTACGGCACTCCGGCCTCACCCGCTATGGCCTTGGCAAGCAAGGTCTTACCTGTGCCGGGCGCACCGACCAAGAGTACACCCTTTGGTATCTTTCCGCCAAGCTTCGTAAACTTCTTCGGGTCTCTCAGGAAATCGATTATCTCCTCGACCTCCTGCTTTGCTTCCTCTATGCCAGCGACATCCTTAAAGGTAACGGAAGTTTGCCCTTCCATCAGGAGCTTTGCCTTTGATTTACCGAAGCTCATTGCCTTACCGCCGCCGCCCTGCATCTGGCGCATAAAGAATATCCATATACCTATGAAGAGAAGCATAGGGAACCACGACAACAGAATCGAACCCAAACCTCCGGAATCGATGGCAGGCTCGGCCTTTATCTTAACACCCTTGTCCTTAAGCCGAGCGATCATATTCGGGTCATCGGGCGCGAATGTCGAGAAGTCTCTACCGTCATTGAAGGTACCCGTTATGGATTGCCCCTTTATCGTCACACTTTCGACCTCGCCCTTTTCAACCGATGCGGCAAACTCTGTATAATCGACGACATCAGAGGTTGGCTGTTGTTTATAGCTCATAAGGTTAAATACCATCACAACGGCCGCTATTATAATCACCCACAGGGCTATATTCTTATACTTTTGGTTATTCATGCGTACTGTTCCTTTTCTTTAAATAAAAAATTATGCCCGAAATGAGACAAGTAGTGATTTTCTCATATATTCGGGCGTTTTACAAATAAAAACTTTTTAATATTAAACCTTTAGAGCACCTTTGAGACCTTTTAATATCCTCATCTTCGGGGTCTAAAGCTCAGCCTCAGCGGAATCTCCTCCATATCGAGGGACTCCCTGAATCGGTTTACCATATACCTGCGATAAGAGTCGATAACACCGTCCGGATAATTCGTAAATATGGCGAAGCGAGTCGGACCTTTGCCGGTCTGCGTGCCGTAGTAGAAGCGCACCTCATGGCCCCTATATACGGGCGGGTGGTGGCGCGAGACGACTTCTTCTAAGAGTTTATTGACCCTTGAGGTCGAAATGTCGGTATTCATCGCCTTAACGACACGGTCGATCGTATCGAATACCGAGTCAACGCGCTTACCTGTCAGAGCGGATACGAATAGGACTGGCGCGAAGGCTATGAAGGGCATCTTCTCCCTCAACTCTTCTGTAAAGACCTTTATCGTATCTTCATCTCTATCGACTATATCCCACTTATTAATGACCACAATGCAGGCACGCCCGCTGTCTTCTATGAGGCCTGCTATCTTTTCGTCCTGCATCCTGACGCCGTCCTTACCGTCGATGACGAGCAGTATGACGTTACTCCTCGCTATGCTCTTTATGGCGGCCATCGAAGAATATATCTCAAGCTTAGCACTTATCTTTGACTTACGCCTTATGCCTGCGGTATCGACGAATAGGTACTCGGTCTCACCGCGCCTGAACTTGGTATCGACGGGGTCGCGCGTAGTGCCGGGCACGTCGCTTACGATCGTCCGCTTCTTGCCTATCATTCTATTCAGGAGCGAACTCTTGCCCGCGTTCGGCCTGCCGACGATGGCGACCTTAACCTGATTAA
>DAOVKH010000216.1 GCA_030631875.1 Deltaproteobacteria bacterium
CCAAGTATCTGCTGAAAGCGCGATATCTTCTTCAGGAGGTCTATGAGCCCTTGGCCTTTTATGTCCTTCCCGCCCTTTGGTGTTACCGTTATTCCATCCCTTAGGGCATCGAAGATGTAGTCCTCGAATGCCGATTCATCCTTAAGGTACTGGGACTTCTTGCCCTTCTTTACTCTAAAGAGCGGTGGTTGAGCGATGTAAAGAAAACCATTCTCTGCCAAGAACGGCATCTGACGGTAGAAGAATGTCAGAAGGAGCGTTCTTATGTGTGAGCCGTCTACGTCGGCATCGGTCATAATAATGATCTTATGGTAGCGGAGCTTATCTGGGTTTATGTCGTCCTTACCTATGCCGCACCCAAGTGCCGTTATTATGGTGCGTATCTCTTCGTTGGAGAGCATCTTATCGGCGCGTGCCTTCTCGACGTTCAGTATTTTACCTCGAAGCGGCAGGATGGCCTGATACTTACGGTCGCGCCCCTGTTTGGCCGAGCCTCCGGCCGAATCTCCCTCGACTATGAATATCTCGCTAAGCTCAGGGGATTTTTCCTGACAATCGGATAGCTTTCCGGGTAACGATGCTCCGTCCAATGCACCTTTGCGCCTGATGAGATCACGAGCCTTCTTGGCCGCCGCTCGCGCTCGTGCGCCTTCTACGGCCTTGCTGATAATCTTCTTGGCTACACTTGGATGTTCTTCAAAGTACTCGCCGAGCTTTTCGTTCACAATGGACTTAACGAAGCCTTCGACCTCTGAGTTGCCAAGCTTTGTTTTGGTCTGGCCTTCGAATTGCGGTTGGGGGAGTTTTACGCTGATGAC
Source organism: Deltaproteobacteria bacterium (assembly GCA_030631875.1). Classification (GTDB taxonomy): domain Bacteria; phylum Desulfobacterota; class GWC2-55-46; order GWC2-55-46; family DRQE01; genus DAOVKH01. The sequence continues at coordinate 819 of DAOVKH010000216.1, forward strand.
GGCCGTAAGGCCTTCGCGTATGTCGTCGCCCTGCAAGGTTTCTTTCAAGCCCTTTAGGAGGTTCTTGTTAGCCGCGTAGCTATTTACCGTACGTGTGAGAGCCGACTTAAAGCCAATCATGTGCGTGCCGCCCTCGGTCGTATTGATGTTATTGGCGAAGCTGAATACGTTCTCTGAGTAGGATTCATTCCACTGGAGGGCTATCTCCATCTGTACGCTCTCCCTCTCGCCTGAGAAGTAGACGGGCTTTGGGTGCGTGGCCTGCTTGTTTTTATTGAGGTGGTCTACGAAGCTCACGATACCGCCCTTATAGTGGAAGTCGTGGGTCTTGCCACTTCTCTCATCGAGGATGGATATCTTTATACCGGCATTGAGGAAAGATAATTCACGAAGCCTGTGGCTAAGTGTATCGAAGCTATACTCCGTTGTGTCGAATATTTCGCTGTCGGCCTTGAAGGTTATGCGCGTGCCGGTCTTCTTGCTCTTGCCGCTTGCCTTGAGCTTGCTCGTGGCCTTACCGCGCGCGTAGTCCTGAGTGTATATCGTGCCGTCGCGCTTTACCTCGACCGTTAACCACTCACTCAAGAAGTTTACGACCGTAACGCCTACGCCGTGAAGTCCTCCGGAGACCTTGTATGCCTTATTCTCGAATTTTCCTCCGGCATGGAGTTCGGTTAAGACGACTTCGACCGTTGGTTTCTTCTTCTCAGGGTGCATTTCGACGGGAATGCCGCGTCCGTCGTCTATTACGGTTATGGAGTTATCGGTGTGGACTATGACCTCTATCTTTGAGCAGTTTCCGGCCAGTGCTTCATCGACTGAGTTATCTACGACCTCATATACGAGGTGGTGTAGTCCCATTGGCCCTGTGGAGCCGATGTACATGGCAGGGCGTTTTCTTACCGCCTCTAAGCCTTCGAGAACCTTAATGGAACTCGCATCATAGTTCTCGTTATCTTCAATCTTCTTTGTTTTGTCGTTCTCTGAGTTTGATTTCAATTAAAGAGTGATCCTCTCGTAAGTATAATTTATTTATAAGATATTAACATAGTAGTCTTGCCTTAACCAGAAAAAAGATATGATCTCTTGAGGTCAAGCATAGGATATTAAATAGTATTTTCATGGTAGCGACCATTCAGGGGGTAATATTTACTCTCCGAACGGGTAGGTTTTCTTCGTCGATTCGACGACGTGTAGATTCTGGTTCTAAAAGTTATTGTTTTAACAGGGTTTTTGTGTTACAAAGGTCGTATTCAATTATTTTTTAAAACTTATAGATGGTAGTAATTATAGTTGGCGTTATACTTAAAGTTACCCGTATAGGTAGTTTTAACGGGTAGTGGGTAGTCGTTATTATTGCTCAGAGTTATTTTTTGTATAGACGTACTTTAGCTACCCTGTCGGGTAGTTGAAGTTTACTCTTATTTAGGTGTATTGTCTCTCTTATTTGGGTTTAATAAGGGAAGGCATAGTCGATGGAGATATCTAAGATAAGAAGAGCTACTTTAGATGAGAAGACCTTGGGTTATTTCAGGGGTCGAAGGAGTATCGGTCAAATGGTTAAGAAAAAATCTATAGCACGCAATGGCGCTATCTCGCTCAGCGCCAAAGAGATGGAGGTGCTTCGTTGGGTTCAGGAGGGTAAGACCAACGACGAGATAGCCATCATAATAGG
>DAOVKH010000005.1 GCA_030631875.1 Deltaproteobacteria bacterium
CTTCTGTTCTTTACCTTCCCCACCGTCGACATTTACATCTACCTTTGTGTTCTTATCTTCTATAAAGTGATCCATCTATAAAATTGCTCCTTTCAGTAAAAGCAAATTAAGGGGCGCTCTTAAAAATACGCCCAATCTAATATTTCAACAAAGTCTCCCTACTTATGACAGGGGTAAAGGGGAATGAAATCTCGCACCGCCGCACCTGCGGCATTAGCCTTCCATTGCGTACCTGTCGCCCGAAGATTCAACGAGGTCGTCGAAGTCCTTAAGCCTCGCCTCTATGACCGTCGGCTCTTCGAGTACGTCGTATAAGGCTTCCTGAGTCTTAAGACCATTGCCCGTAACCGAGATGACAATGGATTCATCCTTTGGTATACGCCCCGATTCTATGAGCTTCTTTGTAACTCCAACCGTTACGCCACCGGCCGTCTCGGCGAATATGCCCTCGGTCTCGGCCAAGAGCTTCATGCCGTCTATTATCTCCGCATCACTTACGTCCTCGCCCGTACCGCCGCTCTCGCGCATAACCTTTGCCGAATAAAACCCATCGGCAGGGTTACCTATGGCCAAGGACTTGGCAATCGTATTAGGTCGAACAGGCTTTATCAGCTCGGCACCTGCCTTTACGGCCGCGACTATCGGCGAACACCCTGTGGCCTGCGCGCCGTATACCTTTGTATCGACCTTATCTATAAGCCCCAACTTATGGAACTCATTGAATGCCTTCCATATCTTCGTTATCAAAGACCCGCCCGCCATCGGTACTATGATGTGCTTAGGAACCTTCCAACCCAGCTGCTCGGCTATCTCAAAGCCGAATGTCTTTGAGCCTTCGGCGTAGTAAGGCCTGATATTTATATTAACAAATGCCCAGCCATACTTACCGGCTATCTCACTGCATAGGCGATTGACCTCGTCGTAAGTGCCTTTTATGGCTACGACCTTAGAGCCGTAGATGAGAGTGCCCATGACCTTTGTCTTCTCCAGGTCGTTGGGTATGAAGACGTAATTCTCCATGCCGACGGAGGCGGCATTTGCCGCGACAGAGTTGGCCAAGTTTCCGGTTGAGGCGCAGGCGACGGTCTTAAAGCCCATCTCCAAAGCCCTTGATGTTGCGACCGAAACGACCCTGTCCTTAAAAGAAAGTGTCGGATAATTAACGGCATCGTTCTTAATATATAGCTCCTTAACGCCAAGAACCTTACCGAGGTTATGGGCACGGACGAGCGGGGTAAAGCCCACATCCTTACCGACCGTCGGATCGCCGTCTAAGGGCAAGAGCTCTTTATAACGCCACATATTCGGCGCGCGCCCTTCTATAACTTCACGGCTCAAGACCTTGCCTATCTCATCGTAATTATACGAGACCTCCAGCGGACCAAAGCAGTACTCGCATACATGGAGTGCTTCCTTTGGATACTCCTTACCGCACTCGCGGCACGTAAGTGCTTTTACAAAACTCATATACTTCCTCCTGTCTTATGAAGACGGTAGAGAACCGCCCTCTCGATTAGATCTAAATTTTATAGCGGGCAAAGAAAAAGCCCCCTTCTTAAAACTTAAAGAAGAGGGCTTATTAATAACTTATGCACTCTTCTCATCTTCCAAGGTCTTAACTCTCTAAAACCTTGCTGGAGGTAGCACCTGACACTTAATTCAAAGAATTAAATCGGTTGCTGTGGCGTCATCGGGCCAGATCCCTATGCCACTCTGGATAAGAAGTTTACTATATTCAGTTGTAAGGTTAAATATTACACGTATTTAGAGGATTTGTCAAGTGAGTAGCTTTTTCAGAAGCTTCTCCTTGTCCCCTAAGGTTATTCCTTTTCTGTTGTCTCGGCCTTTTCGTCTTGCTCAGGCTTCTCTGTTTTCTCGGCTTCTTTTGTTTCTGCTGGCTTTGTCTCTACTGCCGCTTCAACCTTTTCAGCCTTCTTTGCCTTTGGCTTAGGTGTCGTCGGCTCTGCCTTCTTAACGACTTCACCTTCAACGAGCTCTATTATCGATATCGGAGCGCGGTCACCATTCCTGACACCAAGCTTTATTATTCTCGTATAACCACCGGGCCTTGACTTATAGCGAAGAGCAACGTCATCAAATAGCTTCGTAACCGCACCCTTACTTCTCATGAATGCCATGGCACGACGCCTCGAAGCAAGGTCTCCTGCCTTACCGAGCGTTATCATACGCTCGACGTAACGCCTGAGTTCCTTGGCCTTTGCCGTCGTAGTCGTCAAACGCTCATGCGTTATCAAATCCTTTGAAAGGTTAGAAAACAACGCCTTTAGGTGTCCCGAATTTCGAGAAAATCTTTTATTATCTTTATTATGTCTCATCTATCTATCCCCTCTTACTCGGCGTCCTTACTTTCATGCCTGTTCTTGTCGAGTTCTTTTCTCGTTGGAAAGCCCTCAAGCTTCTTGCCGAAGTCCAGCTCCATATCGACAAGTATTTCTTTTATCTCATTCAAGGACTTCCTGCCGAAGTTCTTGGTCCTCAACATCTCCTGCTCGGTCTTTTGAACCATCTCGCCGATATACTCTATGTCGGCGTTCTTAAGGCAATTTGCACTCCTTACCGACAACTCCAACTCATCTACCGTCTTGAAGAGGTTCTCATTGAACCACGGCTGCGCTTCCATCTCCTCGTGAGTCTCGGAGATTACTTCTTCGAGCTCTTCGAAAGGTATGAATAGTGTCAACTGCTCTTTGAGTATCTTGGCGGCTATGCCGACTGCCGTCTGCGGGTCTATGGCACCGGTCGTCCAGACCTCAAGCGAGAGCCTGTCGTAATCGGTCTTCCTATCGACGCGAGCGTTCGTTACCTCGAAGTTTACCTTGGTAACGGGCTGAAAAACAGCATCTACCGGAATCATGCCCACGACCTTGTTGGCCGAGCTGTCTGTTTCGACAGGAACATATCCCTTGCCACTCTCTACGACTATCTCACACTCAAGTACGCCATCCTTACCGATATTGGCAACTATCATGTCGGGATTTAAGACCTCTACGTCGCTACCGCACTCTATATCAGAGGCCTTTACTTCCTTAGGCCCTTTAACCTTGAGCTTAAGAACTCTCGGCTCATCACTATCTGACTTAAAACGTACCTGCTTAAGGTTCAGGACTATATCGGATACGTCTTCCTTAACGCCCGGGATACTCGAAAACTCATGAAGTACGCCGTCAAATTTAACACCCGTTATGGCCGCTCCCTGTAAGGAGGATAAGAGTATCCTTCTAAGCGAATTACCAATGGTCAACCCGTAACCTCTCTCGAGAGGTTCGGCCGTAAACTTACCGTAGTTATCGGTAACTTTGACCACTTCAAGTTTCTTTGGTTTAATGAGTTCGCGCCAATTTTTCTGCATGTTTCCCCCGTTTTAAAATTTAACGGTCTCTATCGACCTAATGATCTCAAGGTTTAGGTGAAGTACAAGATAGACCACACCCAAACGGACCATAAGATTTTACTTGGAATAGAGCTCTACTATAAGATGCTCTTCTATTGGCATAGTTACGTCATCCCTAAGCGGAAGTCTCATAACCGAACCCTTGAATTTATCTTTATCTATCGCCAACCACTCAGGCACACCGCGACGCTCAACGGACTTAAAGCTATCTGCCACCTTAGATGCCACCTTCATCTTTTCCTGCAGCTCTATGGTATCGTTCTCGGTTAACGTATAAGAAGGAATATCTACCTTCTTACCATTTATGAGGAAGTGTCCCTGCGTTACCATCATACGGGCATCTGCCCTTGAAGCGGCAAAGCCGAGTCTGTAGACGACATTATCGAGCCTTCTTTCGAGAAGACCTATCAAGTTATCTCCCGTAACACCCTTCATGCGCTCGGACTTCTCAAATAGATTGCGGAACTGTTTTTCAATGAGTCCGTAGGTACGCTTAACCTTCTGCTTTTCACGCAATTGCATGGCATACTCACTGACCTTACCACGCCTAACGCCCTGAGTACCCGGCGGATAAGCTCTGCGCTCAAATGAACACTTATCGGTATAACAGCGATCTCCTTTTAAGAAGAGCTTATCGGCTTCGCGCCTACAAATTTTACATGCTGGACCTGTGTATCTTGACAAGTTGTTGCCTCCCTTTCCTTTAGACCCTACGCCTCTTAGGCGGCCTGCATCCGTTATGCGGCAATGGGGTCACATCTCTTATAAGCGACACGCTCAAACCGGCCGCCTGCAATGACCTAAGACCGGCTTCTCTACCGGAGCCCGGGCCTTTTATGAGAACATCTACGGTCTTCATGCCGTGCTCCATCGCCCTCTTAGCGGCGTTGGTAGCGGCAACCTGGGCCGCAAAGGGAGTACCCTTCCTCGAACCCTTAAAACCGGCGTTACCTGAGCTCGACCAGGATATAACATTCCCTGCCGTATCTGTTATCGTTATAACCGTATTATTGAAGGTGGACGTTATGTGCGCCACACCTCTGGCTATATTCTTCTTTACCTTCTTACCTTTGTTCTTTAACTTTGCTTTTGCCATAATCCTTTGTTCCTCCGCCTACTAAAAGGGTCTTTTAACTTGCCTGCCAAAGCAACCTTTAAATCTTTAGATGCTTCTCAAGGTCACTGCATCGACATGCTCTTCTAACTGCCCCAAATTACTTACGAAGCGAGGCCATCTTCTTAGGCCCTTTACGGGTCCTTGCGTTGGTCTTGGTTCTCTGTCCACGCGCGGGAAGATTTCTCTTATGCCTAAGCCCACGGTAGGTATTTAAATCCATCAGCCTCTTGATATTCATGGTGACCTCTTTCCTGAGGTCTCCTTCAACGGTATAGTCTGTGTCTATGACCTTCCTCAGAGCCGAGACATTTGCCTCGGTAAGATCCTGAGTCCTCGTGGCACGGTCAACATCGGCCTCAACCAATATCTTAACGGCCGAAGAACGCCCTATGCCGAATATCCCTGTAAGGGCTATATCGATTCTCTTATTTTTCTGTAGATCTACACCGGCAATTCTTGCCACCTTGTAACCTCCTTAACTCTCTAAGACGCACACGCGCGTCGCTGAAATCAGCCCTGTCTCTGCTTGTGCTTTGGATTTTCGCAGACGACCCTTACGACACCTTTACGCTTTACGATCTTGCACTTTGTGCACATTTTTTTAACTGAAGCTCTTACCTTCATGATAAACTCTCTCTTCTCTGTGGAGCGACACCTGCTTAGCGCAAATTACTTCGCTCTGTATGTTATCCTTCCACGCGTAAGGTCGTACGGTGAAAGCTCTACGGTAACCTTATCTCCGGGAAGTATCTTTATAAAATACATCCTCATCTTGCCGGATACGTGAGCCAATACCTTATGGCCGTTCTCCAGCTCTACCTTAAACATGGCGTTCGGCAAAGTCTCAAGGACTGTACCTTCTACCTGTATAGCTTCTTCTTTATTGGACATGGTTCATTATAGTATTAACACCTTAATTTATAATCTGCTCAAAACATATGGCCCATCGGCCGTTATCGCTATAGAATGCTCGAAGTGCGCGCTCAACTTACCGTCCGAAGTTACCGCCGTCCAACCGTCACCTAAGACCTTTATATCATCGGTGCCTAAATTTATCATCGGCTCTATCGCAAAGACCATGCCTTCTTTAAGGCGTATGCCACGCCCCTTCTCACCGAAGTTTGGAATCTGCGGCGGCTCGTGAAGCTCTGTGCCTATGCCGTGCCCTACGAATGCCTTGACTACCGAAAAACCATTACCTTCTGCGAGCGTCTGTACGGCATTAGATATATCGTAGAGGCGGTTGCCTACTATTGCCGTCTCTATGGCTACCTCCAAACATCTGGAGGTTACGTCCATCAGCTTCTTTGCTTCATCGCTGACATCTCCGACCGGAACAGTAAAGGCCGAATCTCCATAGTAGCCGTTATACTCTACGCCAAAATCAACGCTCAGTATGTCGCCGTTCTTTAGCACCTTCTTATCCGTTGGCATGCCGTGAACGACCTCTTCGTTGACCGACGTACAAAGGCATGCTGGAAAACCTCTATACCCCTTAAAGGCCGCCTTGACCTTATTGTCTCTCTTCTTTAATTCTTTAACGCAGGCTCTTTCGAGATCCATCGTCGTAATGCCTGGTTCAACGATACCCTTTAAGACTTCAAGAACTTCAGCGACTATGAGATTACTCTCTCTTAGCTTTTTAATCTCAGCGTCGGTTCTAAGTATTATCGCAGCACTCTTCAATTGCACTCACTATAGCACCGGTGATATCATCAACACTGCCTACACCGGCAACACCCTTAAAGAGTTTCTTTCCTTTATAATACTCGACGAGCGGCAACGTTTCATCTCTATAGACCTTAAGTCTTGCCTCTATCGTCTCTTCTTTATCATCGTCACGCTGGTAAAGCTCGCCACTGCATTTATCGCAGGTATCGGCATTGCTCGGCTTATTAAAGGAGGTGTGGTAAGTAGCGCCGCACTCCCTGCATACTCTTCTGCCGCTTAGACGCCTTACGACTTCCGCATCCTCGACCTCTATACCAACGACTATATCTATACTCTTATTTAACTCTGCGAGTGTATCTTCGAGGGCTCCTGCTTGGCTTACATTCCTTGGAAAACCATCGAGAATGCAACCCTTTGAGCAATCAGCTTCAGTCAGCCTTCCTGCTACCATCGATACAACCAGTTCATCGGGAACAAGGGCGCCTGAATCCATATACCCTTTTGCTTCCTGACCAAGCTCTGTCTTATCACGAACATTGGCCCTTAATATATCTCCTGTCGATATCTGCGGAATACTAAACTTCTCTGATATCAACTGTGACTGCGTACCTTTGCCTGCTCCCGGAGGCCCCATGAATATAAGGTTATACACGTCCCTTAACCTCGCCTGCCTTTAAGCTTACCCTTCTTGAGTAGGCCGTCATAACTTCTCGAGAGCCTGTGAGACTCGACCTGCTGAGCCGTATCTATAGCAACGGCCACGATTATCAAGAGCCCTGTTCCGCCGAAGTAAAACGGCGCGTGCATCTTGATGGTAAGTATCGACGGAAGCACACATACTACGGCGAGGTATATACCACCCCAAAGTGTCAGCCTCGTCAAGACCCTGTCTATATAATCGGCGGTGTTGCCGCCCGGTCTTATGCCAGGAATAAAGCCGCCGTTCTTCTTAAGATTCTCGGCAACCTCTTTCGGGTTAAATTGTATAGCCGTATAAAAGTAAGCAAAGAATATTATAGCTATTATAAATAACAGGTTATATAAGACACCCGTTGGATTCAAACTATCCGATAGCATCTTCATAATGGGAACGTCCCAGAAGCTCGCTATTGTTGCCGGGAATATCATAATTGATGACGCAAATATCGGCGGTATAACGCCGGCCGTATTAACCTTCAAAGGCAGGTGTTGAGTGACACCTCCCATAACCTTCCGTCCGACCACACGCTTTGGATATTGTATGGGGATGCGCCGCTGACCTGTCTCGACAAATACTATGAAGGCAACGACCGCTATGATTATTAGCAAGAGCAATACCGCTACAAGGAACTGCATCTCGCCTGTGCGTATAAGCGTTATCGTCTTACCGAAACCTGTCGGCATCCTCGCTATAATACCCGCGCATATAATGAGAGATATACCGTTACCTATGCCGCGCTCGGTTATCTGTTCGCCGAGCCACATGATAAAGGCCGTACCGGCCGTAAGGGTTATCGTAGCCATAATCCTGAAGGACCAGCCGGGATTAAGAACTATCGGCTCACCCGAAGCACCGGTCATGGACTCCAAACCGACGCTTATCATGAAACCTTGAATGGCACTGAGTACAACGGTCAAATAACGCGTATACTCTGTAATCTTCTTGCGTCCCTGCTCGCCCTCCTTGGAGAGCTTCTCAAGCTTTGGAACAACTACCGTTAAGAGCTGTAGGATAATCGCGGCACTGATATACGGCATTATGCCGAGCGCGAATACCGATAAGGTCTCGAGCGCGCCACCGGTAAACATAGTAGCGAAGTCGAGTATCGTACCCTTTGCAGACTCAAAGAATCCGGCCAGAGCTTCAGCGTCAATACCCGGTGTTGGTATAAAGACTCCAACCCTGTAGACCGCAAGCAGGATTAGTGTCATGAAAACTTTCTTACTTATATCCGGACCTGCCGGATTATTTTTGGCCTTTGCCGCCACCTTATAGTGCCTCTGCCTTACCGCCGGCAGATTCTATCTTCTTCTTTGCGGACTCGCTGAATAGATCGGCCGTAACCGTGAGCGCAATACTAATCTCACCATTACCTAGTATCTTCACCAGGACATCGTGTCCCTTTATAAGCCCTCTAGCCTTAAGTATATCTTTTGTAATGGTCTCTCCGTCCTTGAAGAGCTCGTTAAGCCTGCCTACATTGACGACCGAGTACTCGGTTCTAAAGATATTGGTAAAGCCACGCTTAGGCAAACGTCTATGCAAGGGCATCTGTCCACCCTCGAAGCCCGGCCTTACTCCGCCGCCACTCCTTGAGCGTTGTCCCTTATGGCCACGCCCTGAGGTCTTGCCCCAGCCTGAGCCTTCGCCCCTGCCTACTCTCTTTATCTTCTTTGTAGCCCCTTTTGGAGCTTTAAGTCTGTCTAACATTGTAAAGACCCTTTTGAAAAACTTTTTTTGATTTAATATTACTCGGCTTGAAACGCATAGCCACTACTTGCTTTTAAACGACCTCTAACTTAACGAGGTGCTCGACCTTCTTGGCCATACCGCGTATGGCAGGAGTATCATTTAATATCTTAGACGAGTGCATCTTCCTGAGGCCTAAGCCGCGAAGAGTGTCTTTTTGTCTCTGTGGGTAGCCGATGCCGCTCTTTGTGAGCGTAACCTTTATCTTACCCGAAGTCTTTTGGCCCGAAGTCTTTTTGGTCGTAGCCTTTTTGGCCGCAGTCTTTGGCTTCGCCGCCGTCTTAGCGGCAGGCTTTGCCTCAACCTCTGACTTTGCCACAGCCTTCTTAGGGGCTACCTTGGGCTTCTTCTCTTTTATATCTTTAGTATCTTCGCTCATCTTATATTACCCACCTAACTCTTCGAGTTTCTTACCCCTGATACGTGCTATCTTCTCGGGGCTTTTAAGTCTTCTTAACGCATCTACGGTTGCTTTAACCATATTGTGCGGATTATTAGATCCCAGCGATTTCGTAAGAACATCATGGATACCGGCAATCTCTACAACCGCTCTAACACCACCGCCTGCGATAATGCCAGTACCTGGAGAGGCCGGCTTAAGGAGAACCTTGCCTGCTCCGTAATTACCCGTCATTACGTGAGGAATAGTTCCTTCTATGAGAGGAAACTTAAATGTTGATTTCTTTGCGCGTTCAACGGCCTTTCTTATTGCCTCGGGAACTTCGTTGGCCTTACCCATGCCGTAACCTATACTGCCTGCGCCGTCTCCGACGACCACAATGGCATTGAAGCTGAAGCGCTTACCGCCCTTTACAACCTTCGCAACCCTGTTAAGGTATACAAGCTTGTCTTTCATCTCCGGCGTTCCCGACATATCCGACGAATTTTGATTTCTGTTGTTCAAGTAGCCCCCTTAGCCCCTCTATTAATTGTTCTTGATATATTATTTAAATTCACCCGAAGACTCTATCAGCCTTACTCAGGATATCTTATTAGAACTTAAGTCCGGCACCTCGAGCACCATCGGCCAAAGCCTTAATGCGTCCGTGGTACAAGAAGCCTCCACGATCGAAGACAACCTTCTCAACACCCTTTGCCTTGGCAAGTTTGCCGATATGTTCGCCGACCTGTGTGGCAATGTCGGTCTTATTCATCTTGTCGACCTTTGCCGACAATTCTTTTGTAAGCGTCGATGCCGAGAATAGCACCTTGCCGGCCGTGTCATCTATGAGCTGGGCGTATATATGCTTATTGCTTCTGTAGACGTTAAGCCTTAGTCGCTCCGCTGTGCCGAATACCTTCTTTCTGACTCTGCGTTTACGCTTCTGCCAACCGGCCTGTTTCTTATTTGTAGTAATTGATCTCATTGTAAGGTCTTATCCCGCGGCCTTCCCGGCCTTACCGGCCTTTCTTCTAATAACTTCGTCTTGGTACTTTATCCCCTTACCCTTGTAAGGCTCTGGAGGACGGAAACCACGAATCTCAGCGGCGACCTGTCCAAGGAGTTGCTTGTCTGCACTATTTAACGTTATCAACGTCTGCTTCTCAACCGATGCCTTTATACCGGCCGGTAGAGGATAATCTATCGGATGCGAAAACCCAAGTAATAGGTTGAGTTTAGAACCCTTAACGTCGGCCCTGTAACCAACACCTACTATCTCAAGTTTCTTTTCAAAGCCGACCGAAACGCCATGTATCATGTTGGCTATGAGCGACCTCGTAAGGCCGTGCAAAGCGCGTGCCTGGCGTGTATCGTCTACTCGCGTTACAGTCGTAGTAGAGCCTTCGACCTTTACCTTGATCTCATCTCTGAAGTTCATCTCAAGGTTGCCGTTACTGCCCTTAACCTTCACGCTACTTCCCGATACGGTTACCGTAACGCCTGATGGTATCTCAATTGGTTCTTTACCTACTCTTGACATAATCTATATATCCTCTAATAGAGCGAGCAGAGGAGTTCTCCGCCAACCCCTTCTTTTCTCGCGTTCTCGCCGGTCATGATACCTCTGGATGTCGATATTATCGAGACGCCAAGGCCATTCATTACCTTTGGAATATCATCCTTACCGACGTACTTGCGGCAACCAGGTTTACTGAGTCTCTTTATCTCGGTTATTACACCGACCTCGAACTCGTCGTACTTGAGCTCGACCTTTATGAGCTTCGGTAACGTACCGTCAATCACTCTATAATTCTTTATGTAACCTTCAGCCTTAAGTATCTCGGCGATAGAGACCTTAATGGTTGAGGCCGGAATCGATACGTCCTTGTGTCTTGCGTGAAGTCCGTTTCTGATTCTTGTTAGCATATCCGCTATCGGGTCTGTCATTGACATATTATTACTCTCTCCGTCTTAAGTATTAACTTTACCAGCTCGATTTAACGACACCCGGCAAATCACCTCTCAATGCCATCTGCCTTAAACATATACGGCACATATCGAACTTACGATAATACGCCCTCGGACGTCCGCAGATAGGGCAACGATTATACTCCCTCACCTGGAACTTACTCTTCCTCTTACACTTTGCTATTAAAGACTTCTTTGCCAACGGTGCCTCCCTGGTACGGTTTATCTACTACTTTCTAAAGGGCATACCGAGTTGCTTCAAGAGAGCTTTGCCCTCTTCATCGGTATTTGCAGTAGTAGCTATTGTTATATTCATGCCTCTAAGTTTGTCTATTTTATCGTATTCAATCTCAGGAAATATTATCTGCTCTTTTATTCCGAGCGTGTAGTTGCCGCGTCCGTCAAAGGACTTATCACTTATGCCGCGAAAATCCCTAATCCTCGGCATACTGAAGTTAACCAGACGGTCGAAGAACTCGTACATACGCACGCCTCGAAGCGTAACCTTAGTGCCGATAGGCATACCCTCGCGCAACTTAAATGTTGCTATCGATTTCTTGGCACGCCTTATAACGGGTTTCTGTCCTGTTATGGCCGTCAGATCCGTTACCGCGCCGTCAAGAAGCTTCATATCGCTTACGGCTTCTCCGACTCCGATATTTATTACTATCTTATCGAGCTTCGGTGCCTGCATAATGTTTTTGTAACTAAAGTCCTTCATTAACTGCGGAAGAACTTCCTTGCTATATTGTTCCTTCAGTCTCTGCGTCATTTATCGAGTACCTCTCCACACTTCTTACAAAATCTAACACCCTTACCATCGTCGAGCTTCTTTTTACCTGTACGAACAGGCCCCTTGCATTTAGCGCAAAGAATCATCACGTTGGAGATACTTACAGGTGCTTCCTTCTCTATAATACCGCCTTGGGGGTCCTTCTGTGTAGGCTTGGTGTGACGCTTAACGATATTAAGCTTCTCTATCAAGACCTTACCTTTTCCAGTTACCACGCGAAGAATCCTACCGGTCTTACCTTTTTCCTTGCCGGCCATGACCATAACCTGGTCGTCTTTTCTTATACTGTATTTCATCACTGTATTAGCCATAATTTTCTACAGAACCTCCGGAGCGAGCGAGACTATCTTCATGAACTTTCTTGCTCTAAGCTCTCTGGCCACCGGGCCGAATATCCTCGTACCTACCGGCTCATTATCCTTAGATATAATAACAACGGAATTGTCGTCAAACTTTATCGTAGAGCCGTCTACCCTGCCGACGGACTTAACTGTCCTTACCACTACGGCACGAACGACATCACCCTTCTTGACCTTGGCCGCGGGCATTGCTTCTTTAACACTCCCGACTATAACATCACCAAGTGCGGCAAACTTCTTATTGGAAGCTCCAACGACTCTTATACATGCCACCTTTCTTGCCCCTGAGTTATCGGCAACGGTTAGCATAGTCCTCATCTGTATCATCTGGCCTTCTCCATTATCTCTTTAAGGCGCCAGCGTTTGTTCTTACTTAGAGGTCTAACCTCCACGATAGAAACCTTATCGCCCGCCCTGCACTCGTTTTTCTCATCATGGACGCTGTACTTAACGCGCCTCTTTATATACTTGCCATAGCGGGGATGTTTGATGCGCGTCTCAATGGCTACGACGACGGTCTTATCCATCTTGTCGGAGACGACACTACCCACAAAGCTCTTTCTTATACCTGTCGCTTGGTCGGACATAGCTTAGCCTTCTATTCCCTTCTCTGCAATTATCGTCTTTATCCTTGCGATATCTCTCTTCATATAACGAAGCTTCACAGGGTTGTCGAGCTGACCTGTGGAGTGCTGTATTTTAAAGTTAAAGAGTTCTTTCTCAAGATCGGCGCACTTGGTCTTGGCCTCGTCTATACTCATATCTCTTATCTCGGACGGCTTCATATACCCTCTCTCTTTATAAACTTCGTTGCGAACGGTAACTTATGGGCAGCCAAACGGAATGCCTCTTTGGCCGTAGCCTCGTCGACACCCTCCATCTCGTAGAGTATGCGTCCGGGCTTTACTACCGCTACCCAATCCTCGGGTGCGCCCTTACCTTTACCCATGCGTGTCTCGGCCGGCTTCTTTGTTATCGGCTTATCGGGGAATACCCTTATCCAAATCTTACCACCCCTCTTAACGTGACGAGTCATGGCGATTCTGCCGGCTTCAATCTGCCTTGTCGTAAGCCAAGCTCTGCCGAGTGATTTAAGGGCGTATTGCCCAAAGCTTATCGTAGAACCCGCGACAGCCATGCCACGGCGTTTACCGCGTTGCTGCTTCCTGAATTTTGTCTTCTTTGGCATTAACATAGCTAATTTTTACTCGCTTTAATTCTTTTTTATCGTAACGTTAAAGGCCGACTTAATCTTTAATCCGCCTCATATATTTAATAACTTGGCACTATATTTATAACGCTTAAGGCCTACTTCTTCTTTGTCGTTGGCCTGTTTTCCTGACCGCGTTTACTTAAGTCGAATTCACCTCTGTAGACGTGAACCTTTATGCCTATAACTCCGTATGTGGTATTTGCCTCTGCCACACCGTAATCAACATCAGCTCTAAGCGTATGAAGCGGAACGCGACCTTCTCTGTACCACTCGCTCCTGGCTATTTCAGCTCCGCCAAGACGTCCGCCGCACATTATCTTTATGCCCTCAGCACCCATTCTTCGCGTGGTGGTAACGGCCTTCTTCATAGCCCTTCTGAAAGCAACTCTGCGTTCAAGCTGCATGGCAACATTCTCGGCTACGAGCTGGGCATCGAGATCCGGCTTTCTAATCTCAACTATATCGATATCTACCTTACCGCCTGTAAGCCTTGCGAGGTCTTTCTTGACTACATCAACCTCGGCACCGCGCTTGCCTATGACAATACCCGGACGCGAAGTATGAATGACAACCCTGACATTATCGGTCGTACGCTCTATCTCTATTTTAGAGATGCCGGCATGGTAGAGCTTCTTCTTTAGAAACTTGCGTATCTTAAGGTCTTCATGAACAAAGGCCGAGTACGACTTCTCTGCATACCACCTTGAATTCCAGCCCTTGTAGATTCCAACTCTAAAGCCTATAGGATGTACCTTCTGTCCCAAAGAAAACCTCCTCTAAAAATTCTTTTCAGCGACGACGAGTGTTATATGGCTCGTCCTCTTGCGAATAACATTACCTCTACCCATTGCCCTCGGGCGCATTCTCTTTTGCGTCGGACCTTGATCGACATAAGCCTTCTTTACATAAAGACTGTCAACGTCGAGTTCAAAGTTATTCTCGGCATTTGCCACGGCGCTCTTCAAGAGCTTAAGTATCGTCTTACTTACGGCCTTATCACTCAAGACAAGAATATTCAAGGCCTGCTCAATCTCTTTACCGCGAATAAGATCTATCACAAGACGAGTCTTGCGTGGAGATACCTTAACGTATTTACCTATCGATTTTACCTCTTCCATCTCTATCCCTTTGCCCCGGCGGCCTTGGCCTTCTTTACACCCGTGTGCGAATGGAACGTGCGTGTGGGTGAGAATTCGCCGAGCTTATGACCTATCATGTCCTCGCTAACGAATACCGGTATGAATTTTCTGCCGTTATGTACGGCTATGGTAAGCCCAACCATCTCAGGTATTACCATGGAACGCCTCGACCATGTCTTTATGACCTTCTTGCTCTGAGCTTCAACGGCGTTCGTTACCTTCTTAAGAAGGTGGTCGTCTATAAAAGGTCCTTTTTTTAAGGAGCGCACTACTTCTTCCTCCTCTTCACTATAAACTTATTGGTTGGGTTACTCTTCTTCCTCGTCTTATAGCCCTTTGCAGGCTGACCCCACGGACTCTGAGGATGGTTTCCACCTTTACTCTTACCCTCACCACCACCATGCGGATGGTCTACCGGGTTCATGACAACACCTCTGACACTCGGACGCTTTCCGAGCCAACGGTTTCTTCCGGCCTTACCTATATTAACATTCTCGTGGTCGGTGTTACCGAGCTGTCCGATAGTAGCATAACAATTTACGGCTATAAGTCTAACCTCACTCGAAGGCATCTTGATGGTAGCATAGCGACCTTCCTTGGCCATGAGCTGAGCAAAGCCTCCAGCAGTTCTTACGAGCTGACCGCCCTTGCCTTCCTTCATCTCAACATTATGTATCAGTGAGCCTACCGGTATGGAGCTTATCGGCAGTGCGTTACCGGAACGAATCTCAGCATCAGGACCCGCCATAAGGCTATCGCCTACAAATACTTCCTTGGGTGCGATTATGTAACGCTTCTCACCATCGGCGTAATGAAGGAGTGCGATATTAACGGACCTGTTAGGATCGTACTCTATGGCTGCAACCCTTGCAGGTACGCCACGTTTATCACGCTTAAAGTCTATTACCCTGTAAAGTCTCTTGTGTCCGCCACCTATCCAGCGTACCGTAATACGTCCGTTGACGTTACGTCCGCCCTTACGTTTAATGGGCTTGGTTAGTGCGCGTTCAGGCCTCTTTGGCGTCAGGTGGTCAAAGACTACCGTTGACTTCTCGCGCATAGAGGGTGACGTGGGTCTGTAAGTTTTTATCGGCATAATATTATATCTTCTCTTCCTTCTTAGCTATATCTGCTATTGCTTTAGACACCTTCAAACATTTGTATCTTATCGCCTTCTTTAAGTGTGATATAGGCCTTCTTCCTGAGGGGTAATTTACCCATAACACGTCCCATGCGTTTTTTCTTGCCGGATACGCGCTGGGTGTTTACGCCCAAGACCTTCACAGTAAAGAGTTCTTCTACGGCCTTCTTAATCTCGCTCTTATTAGCTCTCGGATCTACCCAAAAAGCGACCTTATTACTGACTTCACTCATCATGGTCATCTTTTCGCTTATGACCGGAGATTTTATAACTATATAATTATCTTTCATATCCCTTTAACCCTCTACCCTTCTACCGTTGACGAACCGTAAGCCGTCTCGATCATTTCAAAGGCATCCTTGGTTATAACCAAACCATCGTACTTAAGTATATCGTATACATTTATCGCCGAAGCATCAAGGTGCTTAAAGCCTTGCAAGTTCCTCGTTGCGAGCTTAATGTTATTATCGCTTCCATCGGTTACAACGAGTGCATTATCAAAGCCGAGCTTTACGAGTATATCGTGAGCCAACTTCGTCTTTGGCTCGCTCACCTTCAGAACCTCTAATATCTTTATTCTGCCTTCGTTTATCTTGTAGGCTATGGCGGATTTAAGAGCACCCCTTACAACCTTCTTTGGTACTTTATAGGAGTAGTCTCTCGGCTTCGGTCCAAATACCGTTCCACCATGCCTCCATATAGGAGACTTTCTCGTACCGGCGCGCGCTCTACCAGAGCCCTTCTGCTTCCAAGGCTTTTGGTTACTACCGGCAACCTCGGAGCGAGTCTTCGTAGATGCCGTACCGCGACGCTTATTGGCGCGCTGCATCTTAACGACTTCGTAGAAGAGATCCTCATTAACGGGGCCGTCAAATACACCGGCCTTCGGCGTAACGCTCGATATCTTCGTACCTTCTTGATTATATATATCTATAGCCATATTAATAATCTATCCGTTACTTCTTTAGAGCCTTTTTAATAACTACAACCGCCCCGATAGCTCCGGGAACAGCACCCTTGATCAATATAACATTCTCTTTTTCTCTAACGTCCACTACCTTAAGGTTCTGGGTAGTAATATTGGTATTGCCGTGCTGGCCTGCCATCTTCATGCCCTTGAATACTTTAGACGGGCTCGAACCCTGACCAACCGAACCACCCGTACGTCCGTGCTTGGAACCATGAGATGCCGGTCCACCCTTAAAGCCCCACCTCTTAACGACACCAGTAAAGCCCTTACCCTTACTCTTGGACGTTACGTCTACAAAATCACCGGCCTTAAAGAGGTCCGTTACCTCTATCTTTTGTCCGAGCTTGTAGCCGTCGGCTAAGTCTTCGCCGCCAAATTCCTTTACGTGGTAAAATGCCGGAGTTCCTGCCTTCTTAGCGTGGCCAAGGGATGCCTTATTAGTGCGGCTCTCCTTCTTTTCGAGGAAGCCAACCTGTAATGCCGCGTAGCCGTCGGTATCCGAGGCCTTAACCTGCGTTACAAAACACCCTGGGGTCTCTATAACGGTTACAGGAATATCTGCGCCTTCGACAAATACGCTCGTCATTCCAACCTTTTTTCCAATGAGTCCTTCTATCATCTAACTAAGCCTCTCTTCTCTATATCTCTTGGCTGTCTTTTATTAAATATAAATCCTGCCCGCTTAACTCCAACTTCTTGCTTCGACGGGCTTACTCGCTTAACTTAATCTCAACGTCAACGCCAGCCGGAAGATCCAGCTTCATCAATGCGTCTACCGTATTCTGCGTAGGCTCGATTATATCCATAAGCCTCTTATGAGTTCTTATCTCAAATTGCTCTCTGCTCTTCTTATCGACATGCGGTGAGCGAAGCACGCAGAACTTATTTATCTTTGTCGGCAACGGAATCGGACCTTTAATAGCCGCACCCGTCCGCTTTGCCGTATCGACAAGATCCTTTACCGAACGGTCGAGCAGTCTGTGATCGTAGGCCTTAAGCCTTATTCTTATCTTCTGGTTTTCCAATTATCTTCCCCGTCACCTTTACTCTTTTATCTTCTTAGTTATCTTTTAAAGCTTGCTTCCTTAATTATTCTTTCAGGAAACAGCCCGACTATTCTGTTATCTTCGTTACGACTCCGGCGCCGACCGTTCTGCCGCCCTCACGGATGGCAAAGCGCAGACCCTCGTCCATGGCTATCGGAGTTATCAGCTCGACGTTAATGCTCACGTTATCGCCGGGCATTACCATCTCGGTACCTTCCGGGAGCTCAACAACGCCCGTTACGTCGGTCGTACGGAAGAAGAAC
>DAOVKH010000093.1 GCA_030631875.1 Deltaproteobacteria bacterium
TGAGTACGGTCTGCCGCCTATGACGAAGAGGTAGTTGGCCGACGTCTTGTCTCCTGCCAATATAAAGCCGTCGGTCAATTCGCTCGCGACCTTATTAAATAGGTCGTCGAGTTTGGCGAATGGAAAGTCGCTTTCGCTGAATATAATCTTTGTATCCGAGATCTGCAGAATTGGTATTCGTGCTTAATGTTCGGTAGTATTACCGTAATGTTATCGTCGCCGCCGTTTAGGTTGGCAAGCTCTACGAGCTCGGCCGTGGCCTTGTTGAGGTCTTCACCACACGTAGAGACGATCTTAAGTATGTCAGAGTCTTCCATCATGCCGGTCAGTCCGTCTGAGCATATGAGCAGGAAGTCTTTGTCTGCTATATTCTGTAACTGAGTATCTATCTTTACCTCTTTGTTCAGCCCCATGGCGCGCGTGATAATGTTTCTCTTCGGAGAGGTTCGTGCCTCTTCGCGCGTAAGGACGCCGAGCTCTATCTCATCCTCGACGAGGCTATGGTCGCGCGTAATCTGCTCGATAGCATTGCCGCGTATTCGGTATATGCGGCTATCGCCGACATTGGCGATGTGGAGTATGTCATTGCATATGAGTGTCCCGACGAGTGTCGTACCCATCGAACGGCACTTGGTCATCTTGGCCGATAGCTCCCATACGGCCTGGTTGGCTAATTGTATAGCACCTGTAAAGCACTTAAGTGCGTTCCTCTCGTCTTCGAGGAGTCCTTTCTTCTGGTCCATCTCAACCTTAGCCCTCATCACTTCAAGGACGGTCTGGCTCGCTACGTCTCCACAGCTGTGGCCTCCCATGCCGTCGGCTACGAGGTAGAGCCCTAACCAGTCATTTGAGAGTACGGAGTCTTCGTTCGACTTGCGCTTCCTTCCCGTATCTGTTACGAAACTAGAGAGTATCACCATATTTATTGATGCACCATTTTATCGCTTTCGAGAATTCGCCGCCCGTCTGGAAGCGTTTGTCCATATCCTTATGCAGAGCCTTCTCTACAAGCTGTTGACAGAACTCAGGAAGGGTCTGTCTATACTTGCTCATAGGTGTCGGCGGACTATTCGTAATGTTATACATTATTGTCGCTATGCTGTCACCTGTAAAAGGCCTGTGGCTCGTAAGAAGTTCGTACAGTACAACGCCGAGGCTGAATAGATCGCTCCTGCCGTCGACCTTTTTACCGGCCACCTGCTCCGGAGACATATAACTCGGAGTGCCCATGACTGTACCGGTCTTTGTCTGAGATGCCGATTGTATGCGCGCTATTCCAAAGTCCGTCACCTTTATCTCGTTCTTCTTCGTGACCATGATGTTGGCCGGTTTGATGTCTCTGTGGACTATCTGATGTTTATGCGCATAGTCGAGCGCGTCGGCTACCGTGTTTACGACCAATAGGGCGTCCTTTATGGGCAGGAGCTTATCTTTATTCGTCCAAGCTTCCAAGTCTCTGCCGTCGATTAATTCCATCGCAATGTAGGCGAGGTTCGACTCTTCGCCAACGTCGAATATAGTCATTATATTGGGGTGGTGCAGTGCTCCGGCACTCTGGGCTTCTCTAAAGAAGCGTTCCTTCATGGTAGCCATCATCTTCTCTTCTATCTCGTCGAAGTTGATTGTTTTTATCGCTACCTCTCGATTTATCTTCGGGTCTTTGCCAAGGTAGACGACTCCCATCGCACCGCGCCCTAATTCACGTAAGACCTCGTAGCGTCCGAGTGTCGGCAGTTCGCCTCCGTCGCTGAGTATCGTCGCACTGTCGCCCTTAAGGTTTACGACCGCGCCGCCTGCGCCAGCGGCCAGGCGCTTTAATCTATCACCGACGTCTTTATACTTTTTGTCTTTCTTTAAGATGCGTTCATAAGAGGCCGTTGCGAGGGCGAAGTTTCGCTTCTTTTCAAATTCAACGCCTAAGGCATAGAGCAGACCCTTCATCTCGTCGTCCAGAGGAAGCTTTGAGAATTTATCGTAGGCCATCTCGAGCATACCCTTGCTCTGGAAGGTTATGCCTAAGAGCTTGTTTGCCTCGTCGCTCTCGCCTTCGGCATACTCCATTGCACTCTCGGTAAACCAGAAACGCTTGGAGGTGATGACTAAGTAGTTAACGACTATCAGGAGTGACGGATGCGTTATCTCTATCCAGATATTCTTGGAAGCAAAGAGGTAGAATGCCGCGCTAACGTATAGGATAAATATGAGGGCACTCGCCAGAGTGCCTACCTTAGCACTAAAGCGAGATAAGAGTATCGTCGTCAATATGCCGAATATGATTATAGCGCCAAGTGCCATCAGGGACGCCCACCAGGGCTGAAGCACGGTCTTACCAGTTAGGATATTCTCTATGACAGTTGCCTCACGCTCGACCCCTGAGAGTAGCGGAGAGATCGGTGTAGGAGATACGTCGCCAAGGCCGATGTCGGTCATTCCTATGAGTACTATCTTATCTTTGAAGGCGTCGTCGCTAATCTTGTCGTTATATACGTCGAAGAAGGAGTATATAGGGAAAGATGTTTCGGGTTTGTAGTAGTTTATGAGTATTCCAAGGTTGTCGTCGGTCGTGAGTGTAGACGTACCCATGGTGATGCCACCGACTTCGGGGTTCATGTCGACGGTAACGTCTGAGCCGCTAAAGCCCATGTAGTTGGCGGCGACCGATAGGGCGAATGACGGATAGTGGCGACCTTTGTACTCTATGACGAGTGATTCCCAACGGTCGATACCGTCGGAGTACTTACCGGGGAATTTATTGAGGTGTCCGAGTAGGGCACTGCCTTCTCCGAGCGATTCTACAGGATAGATTATGGAGTCTCCCATTGGAGGGTAGTAGAATACGTCCCCGGATATCTGTGCTTTACCGAGCGTTACCTTTGAAAGGAATTCGGGCAGTTCCTCTCCTGCGCCGCCTGCGCCCATTACCGCCCCTGATGTCTTGAAGGCAAATGGCAGAATGACGTTACCGGCCTTAGTTATGGCTTCGCTTAGCTTCTTGTCGTTATCGAGGTTCTTCTCCAGAGCGTCTATGGTGGAGTAAAAACTCTTGCCCTCCGTTGAGTATGAGAGCTTAAGCTTTGAGAATTCGTCTTTAAGGGATTTAACTGCCGTAAGGCCGCTCGATTCTTCAGGCTCTGTGAAGAGTATGTCGAGCCCTATCGTACGTGCTCCGGCCGCGGAGAGTTTATCTACGAGTGTGGCGACGCGGTGGCGTGGCCACGGCCAACGCTTTAGCTTCATTATACTTTCAGCGTCTATGGCGATTATGGCTATGCGGTCGGATTCAATGGCAGGGCTAAAGGTCTTCATCCGAAGGTCGTAGGTCTTAAGCTCTACCTCGTGGATGAAGCCGAGCCTTACAAAGAAAAGCGCGCAGAAGAGTAGCGTTATGAGCGCGCCCAAGAGCCAGTTAGGTATCTGTGAGATTCCTTGTTTCTTCACTCGGATACTTTCCTTCTTGATTAATCAGCGGAGTAGAGTTCGTCGAGTATTTCTTTTGCGCCCATTGTTATGAGTTTCTTGGCCAACTCTACGCCAAGGGTTGCGCTTTCTCTGGAGCTGCCTTCTATGGAAGCCTCTATTATGCGAGAGCCGTCTACCGATGCGACGAGCCCTTTAAGTTTAAGGTGCATATCCTTGACCGTTCCGTATGCGGCTATGGGGACTTGGCATCCGCCCTCTAATTCCTTGAGCAATGCTCGCTCACCCTTGACGGCATCTGACGTGTTAGGGTCGTCGAAGAATGCGACGAGCTCGTTCGTCGTTCCGTCATCTATTCGCGTCTCTATGCCAAGTGCGCCTTGTCCTATGGCAGGGAGCATTAGATCCGGGTCTATCAGCTCTGTTATCTTCTCTGACCATCCGAGTCGGTTTAGCCCCGCGCCTGCTAATATGATGGCGTCGTATACGCCCTCTTCGAGCTTCCTTATGCGAGTATCTAAGTTCCCTCGAAGGTCTCTTATCTCAAGGTCGGGTCTCTTCGCCAGTAGCT
Organism: Deltaproteobacteria bacterium; assembly: GCA_030631875.1. Classification (GTDB taxonomy): domain Bacteria; phylum Desulfobacterota; class GWC2-55-46; order GWC2-55-46; family DRQE01; genus DAOVKH01. Next base: position 3,989 of record DAOVKH010000093.1, read on the forward strand.
GAGATCTTCGCCTCAGGCTTGACGTTCCTATCTTCGCACCTTCGGTAAGCTCGCTTAGCTTTTTACCTTCTCTGGATATTAGGGCATCTCTTGGGTCTTCGCGTTTGGTGATGCACCTCAGAGCCAGACCTTCGGGAAACTCCGTCGGTACGTCCTTCATGGAGTGTACGGCCAGATCAACGCGACCGTCGAGGAGGGCTTCTTCTATCTCCTTAACGAATAATCCCTTGCCGCCGACCTGAGATAACGGAACGTCGGTTATCTTATCTCCGGTGGTCTTTATGATATTTAATTCTACCTCTAAGCCGTGTACTCTTTCGAGCTCGCTCTTTACCCAATTGGCCTGCCAGAGCGCAAGCATGGAGCCGCGTGTACCTATTGTTATCTTCTTATTAGAGTTGTTTGGCAATTTTAAGTACTCCCTTTCGAGTCGTCTTTAATCTTCGTTGACTTTCTTTGATTTTACTATAGCCTCTTCATCTTCTAAGTCGAAGAGGCGGCGTGTTACGTCTATTAAGCGGTCTCCGTCCACGCCGTTGGATTCCTTCTTAAGGTGCATAATCGGCGCGTGCAATACTTTGTTGATTATGGCCGTCGTCATGGAGCTTAATGCCTTGCGTTCTTTATCGGTGATGTTCTCGAACTCCGCTACAACGCGCTCGAGTTCGTTCTTTCCTATGCGCTCAAGGTTTTGCCTTAGTGCGATTATTGTCGGCACGACGTCAAGGGACTTTACCCAGCGGTGAAAACTCTCTATCTCGCTCAGGACGATGGCCTCGGCCTCCTTGGCCTCGTTCTTACGCTCACGCATATTGGCCTCGACGACACCTTGTAAGTCGTCTATGTCGTAGACGTAAGCGTTATCCAGGTTATTTACGAGCGGGTCGATGTTACGTGGAACGGATATATCTATAAAGAACATGGGTTTGTTTTTTCTCTCGTTCATGGCCTCGGCGATGTCGTCGGGCGAGATTATAAACTTCGGTGCCGCCGTAGAGGCGATGATGATATCTACCTCTTTCATGTGGTGCGGGAATTCCCTGAACATGATGGGCGTGCCGTCGAATTCGCGTGCCATATTAACGGCGCGTTCGTATGTGCGGTTGGCGACGAATATCTTCTTTACACCACTCTTTAATAGGTGCTTTGCGGCGAGCTCTGCCATCTCTCCGGCACCGACGAGCATGGCGGTCTTATTGCTCAGCTCGCCGAATATCTTCTTCGCCAGTTCTACGGCGGCGAAGCTTATAGATACGGCCGAAGCTCCTATCTTCGTCTCGGTACGGATGCGCTTGGCAACCGAGAATGCCTTATGCGAGAGCTTGTTTATGATGATGCCGGCGGTGTTGTTATTTACGGCGTGCCCGTAGGCGTCCTTTACCTGACCAAGTATCTGCGGCTCTCCTAAGACCATTGAATCCAGGCCTGCGGCAACTCTAAAGGTATGCTTAACGGCGTCGGCTCCGGTGTGGACGTATAGATGCTCGTCCAATTCTTCAAGAGGTATGGAGTGGTAATCCGATAAGAATCGTTTGGTATCCCACGCGCACTTTTCCATATTGTCGGAGACACCTATAATCTCGACACGATTGCAGGTCGATATGATGACGGCTTCGTTGACGGCGTAGTCGTTCGTCAGCGATTTCAGTGCCGCCCCTACCACTTCGGCAGGGAAGCAGAGCTTCTCGCGTATCTCAATGGGTGCTGTTCTGTGGTTTAGCCCTACTATTACTATATTCATTAGTGTCTTTGTCCTTCTATGATAAGGCCGTGGCCTTCGCCGACGAGTACGTATATAATGGTGCTCGTTACGACTAACAATACGAATGCCCATATCGAGTACTTAGCCGACTTCCTGCCGCGCCAACCGCTCGTTATGCGTCCGTGCAGAAGCCCTGCGTACAGACCCCACATGATGAGCGACCAGACTTGCCTGTGCTTCCACATCCAGTAGCTCCCGAAGGAGTACTCAGACCATATCGCGCCCGTTATCATGGCGAGCGTCAGTAGCGGAAAGCCGTATGTAAGGCATCTGTAGCTTAGGTCGTCGAGCATGTCGAGCGACGGAAGCAGAAAGAATAACCCCTTGAGCTTGCGTGCCTTTAAGTAGCGTTCCTGGATAAGGTACATTATCCCGAATACGCAGGTCAGCGCAAAGAATACATTGCCGAGTATCGCGAGTATTACGTGTATCGGTAGCCAGTAGCTCTCCAGTACCGGTGCTAAGGGTACGATCTCGCTCGGCAGAAGTGAGGCCGCTATCGTCATTACAAGTGCGAAGGGGGCGACGAACGCTCCCAATACTTCGAGCTTATACTTATAGAGAAATACGCCATATGCGGCGACGATTATACAGGCCGAGAGGGTTAGTACCTCGTGGAGGGTAGTCGTCGGAAACCTTCCGCCCTCGTGCCACCTTAAGAGTATCGTTGCTACATGCGTGGCAAGCCCGGCTAAGAGTACGGCTCTTGCGGTCTTTACTATTGCCGCACGGTGCGTAAAGAGGTATACGGTGAAGACGACCGTCGCCACCAGATACAGCCCCGCCGTTATGTGAAAGAATATATGGCTCAAATTGTTATCGTTTCGTTATCTTTATGCCGAGGGCCTTTAGTGTGTAGCCCGCGCCCAAGAGTTTCTTCAGTACCTTGTCTATCTCTTTGCCTTCGCCCAAGCGAATCCAGGCGAGCATGGGAGAGGCCAATATTTCCTCGTACAATCTATATCTTTTAGCACTTCCTGCCTTTTTTTTCAATACCCCTGAGGGTTTTCGAACTGTTGCGCTCGTTGCTCCTCTGTCGGCGGCCATGAGCTTTGCTCGCACCGCCCCCATAATCTCTGTGTAGATGGCAAGCTCCTTTGGCAGGGCATCGTTCAATAGTTCTTTTATGTTTCGGGCTAAGGTCGGGCTCTTGCCGGATGTAGATATTGCTATCTGCATAGCCCCTCTCTCCA
>DAOVKH010000055.1 GCA_030631875.1 Deltaproteobacteria bacterium
CTCTCTTCGACTGTAACCCGTGCTATTAAGTTTAGCGGCGTATTGTCTTTCCCGTACCCGCGCGAAGAACTCCAGAGGGCGTTAAAGTTCTCTCCGTCGTAATCCCAATCTATAGTCCAGTAATCGATTATATCCAATGAAGAAGAGAGTCTGCCGACGCTCTCTTTTATCTTCCCTTGAAGCTCGTCGGCCGGAGTATAGCCTTTTAGTTCTACCTCTATAGAGAATCGTCCATCATCTAATTCTTTTACGATAGGTTTCTTAATGGTAAGTTCTGAAGCAGGTCTTTCCTCGTTTGTAGATTCAATGGTGAATGGACGCGCGCCTCTTTCGATGAGTCGTGCTCTGGCGAGCCTTATTGCGGCAGGATTTTTGTCTGTCGCAATGAAGCGTCTGCCCATCGTCTCGGCCACGAGTGCCGTTGTGCCGGAGCCTGAAAATATATCTAAGACCACTTCGCCTTCATCGGTAGAGCATTTTATTATTCGTTCCATAAGTGCGGCTGGTTTTTGTGTGGCATAGCCGGTGCGTTCCTTGGGAGGGCTGTGCATCATGTCGGGCAGGTCCGACCATACGTCGCCTATGAGTTTCTTCTCTATGAAGTTATTTCGGCCTGCTTTTTCAAGGAAATATTTTATCCGCACCGTGCCGGTCTTGGTGCGATAGATGCGTCCTTCTTTGTCGAGCCTCTCTATGGAGATGTCGGTATAGTCGCCGCGCGGCGCGGTCTTAAAGATTCTATTCTCGTCGTCTATCTTGTAGCCTTTTGAGAGGGCTCCCGCGATGCTCAAGACCTCTTCTTTGTATACTTTCTTAAGGCGCGCGTTCTTTGTCTTGCCGTAGATGAATATCGTATCGTGGTTCCTTGGGAATTGTCCTGAGGTGGCCTTTGCGCCTCGTCCGCCATAGTGCCAGATGACTTCGTTTAGAAAGTTTTCTTCATCAAAGACTTTATCTAAGAGTATGCGTACGTGCGCGCTCGCACGCCAATCGCAATGAACGAATAAGAGGCCGTCGTCGCTCAAGAGTCTGCGGGCAAGTATGATGCGCCGACGAATCATCTTAAGGTACTCTTCTTTGGTGCTCCATTTATCCGAGTAGGCCGGAACCTTGACGGTCTTCTTATTTATTATTATTTTTTGATGGTAGAGTGCCTCAGATAGAAATGGCGGATCCATATAGATAAGCTTTGCCTTCGTCTTATCATGGACGAGCGATTGCATTACGTCAAGGTTGTCGCCTTCTATCAAACGAGAAAAGGTCTCTTCGCCTCCTTCTAAGGATGCGGTCGGGAATACCTTCTCCGATATCTTTAAGGGCAGGGATGTCTTTGCGGGTTCTTTTCTCTTCGATGTCATTGCTTAGTCTTTTGTCTTAATGCGTTTTATCTTTAAGTCTTTTATTTTTTTTCGCAAGGTATTTCTGTTGATGCCGAGTATCTCGGCGGCCTTGACTTGATTGAAGCCCGTCTTCTTTAGGACGAGTGTTATGAGAGGGCGCTCCATGAAGGGCATCAGGGAGTCGTAGAGTTCTCCGGAGGTTCTTTCTACGAAGGGTTCGAGCTTTGCCGTAATTATATCTTCGATAGATTTTTTTCTCATGCGTTTTTTAGGCAAGGCCAGATCGTCGGTAGAGAGTATGAGGTTTGGCGATAGGAGGCTTGAACGTCTGAGTATGTTTTCAAGCTCTCTGACGTTACCGGGCCAGGTGTATGCTTCGAGTTCCGTTAATGCTTTTTTCGTAAGCCCTCGACGCTCGATTGACATATCCTCCATGAACTTTGAGAAGAAGTACTCCGCGAGTAATTTGATGTCTCCGTCGCGTTCCCTAAGGGGCGGCAGATTTACTTCAACGACATTGAGCCTATGCAGGAGGTCCTCTCTGAAGGTACCTTCGGCGATGAGTTTACTGATATCCTGATTCGTCGCGGCAAGGACTCGTACATTTACCTTAACGGATTTTCTTCCTCCGAGGCGGTAGAATTCCATCTCCTGCAGAGCACGCAGGAGCTTTGCCTGAAGTTGTTTATCCATGTCTGCTATCTCATCGAGAAATAGCGTGCCGTTATCGGCCAATTCAAACTTGCCTTCTTTTCTTTCATGCGCTCCCGTGAATGCGCCTTTTTCGTGGCCGAAGAGTTCGCTCTCAAGGAGTTCTGTCGGGACGGCCGCCGAGTTCATCGCTATAAAGGGGCCTTCATTCCTTGTGCTGTTGGAGTGGATGAGCTTTGCTACGAGTTCTTTACCTGTCCCGCTCTCGCCTGTGATTAGCACGCTTACGTCCTTTGGTGCTATGCGTCCTATGGTCTTAAATATTTTTTGTACGGCCTTGCTCTCGCCGACGAAGATTGTCTCGCTCGCGAGTTTTTCTTTTAAGCGATCTTTGAGTGTCGAGACCTCGCCCCTCAAGCGTCTGTCTTCGAGTGCGCGCTCTACGGTCACTTCAAGTTCGTCTATGTCAACGGGCTTTGTTATGTAATCGAATGCGCCTCGCTTCATTGCCTCTACGGCGTTGGTCATCGTCGTCTCTGCCGTCATTATTATTATCGACGTGCCGTTACCTTTAAGGCGCTTTGCTTCTCTTAATACTTGAAGGCCGTCCTTGCCGGGCATATTTATGTCGAGGATGGCTATGGCGGGGTCTTCCTTCTTTATTATTCGCGCGGCCTCAGTGCCATCTGAAGTAGTTGTTATGGAGAAGCCCTTATCTTCGAAGAAGTTCTTCAGTACCCATACGATACTATCTTCGTCGTCGGCTATTAAGACACTTCGCATTATGGTTTACCTCCAAGTGGTATGTATATGCTGACGATTGTGCCACCCTTCGGGTTGGCTACTATCGTTATGAATCCGTCGTGTTCCTGTATTATCCTGTAAGAGATGGCAAGCCCAAGCCCACTTCCGGCACTCTTAGTTGAGAAGAAGGGGGTGAATATCTTATCCAGGTTTTCTTCGGCAATGCCTTTGCCCGAGTCTTTAACCTCAATCTCAATGAACTTCGCACCGTCGGATGCCTCGTCTACTATATGAAAGTCAGTAGGGATGCGCGTCGATACCTTTACGGACTTTCCATCGTTACTCTCACGGGCGGCCTCTGCGGCGTTCTTTATAATATTTAAGAGTACCTGCGTTATGGCGAAGGCGTCGGCCTTCAGTGGCGGTATGCTCGGGTCGTATTCCTTTGAGAGTGATACGTCTTCGAGTTCTTTCTTCATTAATAGCAGAACGTCGTCGATTGCTTTATGTATGTTGAGTTCTTTTTTAATATGTCTTGCAGGGCGCGTAAAGCCGAGCATATCGTTTACGAGTGTGTTTAGACGGTCCGATTCTTTCTCTATGATGGCGGTATATTCGACGAGACCCTCGTTACTGAGTTTTCTCGCAAGGAGTTGTGCCGAACCTTTTATGCCGGCCAGCGGATTCTTTATCTCATGGGCGAGGTTCGCGGCAAATGCGCCCAATAAGGCGAGGCGTTCTTTTCTGAGTGCTCCGGCCTCTATGGACTTTCTGAGCGATAGGTCTTTTATGAGTGCTATGACACCGGTGCGTGAGCCGTCCTTATCAAAGACTTTTTTCGCGGTGATGGAGATGGTTACCTCGCCGGTAATCTTACGCTGAAGCGTGCCTTCGTAATCAAAGAAGTCTTTGCCCTCGTCGAGAGTTTTTTTAAGGAGTTCCGTTATCCACGGGTCGAGCCTGAAGACCTCTGAGGGCGTTTTGCCTACGACAAAGCCTCGGCTAAGCTCTGTTATACGTTCAGCCTGCTGGTTAAATACCGTAATAACGCCTGAAGGTTCGACGTAGATAAGCCCTTCGTCGAGGTTCTCGACGATATTTTCGTAAGAGGCATCTGTAGCGGACTTATCCATAGACCTGTAACCATTCTTTTATGGTAAAATATTAAGTGCCTAATTAATAGGCAATAGTAACAGATTGCTATTCTTATAGCAAGCGTCTCGATAAAAGCCCATATGCTTTGTTACGTTTCAAGATTGGTCATTCAACGTACTTAAAAGTACGCCTCACTCCCAATCTTTTACGTGCCTCGCCTATGAACTTTTCTCTTTGCCGCAGGCTACATTTAAAAAACAAAAACCCCGCACCATATTAAAGGGCGCGGGGCAATTGAGATTAAGTTATATCTTCTAAGCCTACTTCTTTTTCTTGGCGAACTGTTTCTTTATGCCGGCCTTAAATGGAGGTTTTATGACACCCTTCTCGGTTATGATGGCTGTGACGAGCCTGGCCGGTGTTATGTCGAAGGCGGGGTTGAGTGTCTTAACACCTACGGGTGCTATGCGCTTACCCCTGACATGTGTAATCTCTTTTGAGGAGCGTTCTTCTATGGGGATGTCGTCGCCGGACTTTGCCGCCATGTCTATCGTAGAGGTCGGTGCTGCCACGTAAAAGGGCAGGCCGTGTGCCTTGGCCAAGACGGCAACGGTATATGTACCTATCTTATTGGCGACGTCTCCGTTGGAGGCTATGCGGTCCGAGCCTACCACTACGCAGTCGACGAGCCCTTCACGCATCATGTATCCGGCCATGTTGTCGGTTATGAGCGTTACGTCGAGGTTGTCCTGCATGAGTTCCCATGCCGTGAGGCGCGCGCCCTGTAGTACCGGACGAGTCTCATCGGCAAAGACCTTTATATTCTTTCCGGCAGCTACCGCACCCCTTATAACGCCGAGTGCCGTGCCGTAACCGGCCGTTGCCAGAGCGCCGGCATTACAGTGCGTAAGCACCGTTGAGTTGGTCTTAAGTAAGCGTCCGCCGTGCTTGCCGATACTCTTGTTTCTGTCAATGTCTTCACGATGGATATTCTTTGCTTCGGTTATGAGTTTTTTCTTAAGCGTATCGATGTTGACGCCTGTGAATTCTTCGACAATATCGTTCATGCGCTTTACGGCCCAGAAGAGGTTCACGGCCGTTGGGCGTGTCTTGGCGATGGTCGTGGCTACCTTCTTGAATTCACGCTTAAAGTCTTTGAGCGTTGTCTGTTTTATCTTCTTCGCACCGAGTGCTATGCCCATTGCCGCGGCAACGCCTATGGCCGGAGCACCTCTAACGACCAGCTCTTTTATCGCCTTGGCTACGGCCTTATAGTCATTATATGTACGGTATACGACCCTTGTCGGCAGTAATGTCTGGTCTATCATCACGACCTTGTCCTTCTTCCATTCAACTATCTTATACATTGTTATATCCGCCTTTCTATTTAGTTAATTGATACGTCTTCTCTGGGTACTTCATTTAAGCTGAGATCGAGCCTTTGTCCGGGGCGTATTATGCCCGACTTCGGCAATTGGTTAAGCTCGATAATCTTTTTAATATTAATACCAAACCTTCTCGATATATCCCATAGCGTATCGCCGCTACGGACTGTGTATGTGCCTGAACTCGGCATGGAGGCTACCTTTACCACGGCCCTCACACTCTTAGTCTTACTTCTTATTGGAATGACGAGCGTTGAGCCTTCACGTATGAAGCGAGCACTTCTCAGGTTATTTAAGTACAGTATGGGCTTGATACTTGTGCGATATCTCCTTGATATCTCCCAGAGGGATTCGCCTCTCTTCACCTTATGGCGAAGGAAGTTTACACGTTCAGGCGTTGGTATCAGCGCCATATTTTCTTTGAATATATCTACCGATTCCGTGGGTATCTTTATTGTGTAGTTGGTATCGTTGGGCGGGGTGAACCAACGTTTAAGCTCCGGGTTAAGGCTCTTTAATTCGCTGATGGTAGTCCCCGCGGCCTTTGCGATTACCTTTATATCTGTCGGCTGAGGTATGTTAACGCGTCTGTACGAGATAGGGGCGTTATAGTCTATCTCTGTGAAGCCGTACTTCTTCGGGTCTTTTGCGATAATCATTGCGGCCAGGAACTTAGGCACGTAGTTACGCGTCTCTCGCTTTAAGGTTCTTTTATGTGAGGCCAAGTCCCAGAAGTTATCGACATTATGCTTTCTAAGGCCTCGTGCTATGCGTCCTTCACCGGCATTATATCCGGCCATGGCCAAGTACCATGAATCAAATCTTTCATAGAGGTCTCTGAGGTACTCGGCCGCGGCGTGCGTGGCCTTCTCGGTATCTTGGCGTTCGTCTATCCACCAATCTATCCTCAGGCCGTATCTCTTGCCGGTCCAGGGGATGAACTGCCATACGCCGACGGCTTTTCTGTTGGAGCGTGCCGTTGGGCTAAAGCCACTCTCTATCATGGCTAAGTATATGAGGTCTTCTGGAAGACCCTCGGCCTTGAGTATCTCGCGTATCATTGGAGTATACTTATTACTGCGTTCGAGCCAGCGTTTAAAGGTAGTGCGGCCTCTTCCCTGAAAGTAATCTAAGAACCACTCGACATCTTTGTTGGTCACCGACGGCATATTTAATATGGGCGCATTACTCGTTACGGTCTTCTTGCAGGCAGGGAATACCTTTGGGTAAGAGATAGCATCGTTACTTTCGCATAGGAGTTGCCATGGGCGGAGAAAATATAGCTCCGTCTCCGGCTCTTTGCTGTTGGTTACATATGCTGGGTATTGTGGGTCTTCAATGCCGCTCAGCGCGCTTGCCGACCCTGTGAGTAAGAGGAGCGACAAGAGCACTGCTGTTAGCATTAATAGAGATGGTAAGATTCTCTTCGTGGATGGGTTGGCCTTAAGGACTATCCTCATGATATGGGCGATTACTTGTGGTCGCTCTGCGGCCTTCTAAAGCCTTTGATTTTGAGTTTCGTTAGTCTTTCTTTTATATCTTCGGCACTCTTCCTGGCGGCTAACTCTAAGACCTTGCCGGCATTCGTAATGCTCCTTGTGTACTCTATGAAGTAGGCGTTCTGGTCTGCCCATTGGCGTGACATCCTGCGCCCGTATGCCTTTATTATCATAGGCCAGATATCGAACTTTATGGCGCGTTTGATTATCTGCCAGCGCGAGTAGAAGGCCTTCGTTGCCTTTGTGGTCTCATACTGGAGTTCGTAGTAGGTCATGAGTTTAGGTTTGAATACGACGTGGTGTGCGTCGTATAGGGTCCAGTCCCTCGATATGATACGGTCTTCCTTCAAGAGGTCGTGGTAGAGTGTTGTTCCTACCAGAGGTGTCAATATTAGGAATTGTACGGATTCGATGTTGTTCTTCTTAGCGAAGTGTACGGTCTCGTGTATCGTATCTATGGTATCTAAGTCCGAGCCGAAGACGAACATTCCGTGAATGTTTACGCCGTAGTCGTGGAAGGACTCAATACAGTGCTCAATGTCGCTTACCGATTGCTTTTTATTATAGGCCTCCAAGGTCGCCGGATTGACGGACTCAAAGCCGACGTATACGGTATGGCAACCGGACTTTTGCATGAGAGCCATAAGCTCGGTATCCTTTGCCGTCTCGACTCTTACCTGAGCCGACCACTTTGGCGTAAGGCCGCGTTCTATCATTGCCTCTAAGAGTTCCTTGGTGCGTTCTCTGTCGGCTGTAAAGTTGTCGTCGTAGAAGAATACCCACTTGGTACCGTTATCCATGTGGTGTTTTATCTCGGCCAGGACCGTCTCTTTCTCTCTGAAGCGGTACTTGTGTCCGAACATCTTTGTTACCGAACAGAAACTACAATCGTAAGGGCAACCCCTGGACGTCATGATGGGCGTTATGGGGAGCTTCTTACTTACGTTAAGCTCAAGGCCGTGTACGAGGGTAAAGTCCGGTATCGGTAAAGCGTCTATGTCCTTGCAATACGATACGGTCTTATTGTGCTTAATCTCGCCGTCGGTGTCTCTGAAGGATAATCCCGCGACATCTTCCAAGCCTTCGCCCGCATTGAGTGCATCTATGAAGGGTACGATGGTGTCATCGGCTTCGCCTCGAAGGACGTAGTCACAGTACTCAAGTGCCTCTTCGGTCATGTAGGTTACGTGCGCCCCTCCCATGAATACAGGGATGCCGGCCTCTTTAAGCAATTTGGCTATCTCATAGGAGCGAGGAGTTGTAGAGCTTATGGAAGATATACCTACGGCATCTGCCGTCATTATGTCTTCTAAGTCTAATTCATCGATTGTCTCGACGTAGCACTTCGCATCATAGCCCTGTTGCTTTAGAAGTGTAGCGAGCAATATTGTTCCGAGCCTCGGTATAGGAACTCTTGTGAATATATGTACGTCCGACGGCTTCGCCTCTATAAATATTATCTTCTTAATGGGTCTTGTCGTCATAGATGTTCTTGGTTTCCTTAGTATATGTATTATATTATTATACTTAAAAAGAGATATGTTATATTACACGGTTACTTATGTGGTGTCAAGGGGCAAAGAGCAATGCCTGTGCGGTATCTGTCCGTAATGAGGGCATTTTTTTACAGGAGGTCTTTAAGGTAGCGTCCGGTGTGGCTCGCCTCCTCGGCCACGATATCTTCGGGCGTGCCTGTTGCGATTACCTCTCCGCCCTTATTGCCGCCTTCAGGGCCTATGTCGGCTATAAAGTCGGCGGTCTTTATGAGCTCTAAGTTATGCTCGACTACTATTATTGTATTGCCGCTGTCTACGAGCCTGTTCAGCACGGATAATAGTTTCTTTATGTCATCTGTATGTAGGCCGGTCGTAGGCTCGTCGAGTATATAGAGGCGTTGACCGGGGTCTTTCTCTGTAGCCTTAGCGCGTAGTTTGCCTCCCTTGAGTTTGCTTAGATTCGCGCTACGGGTCTTACTGTGCTCCGGCGTTAGTTCACGGGCAATCTTCAGGCGCTGAGCCTCGCCTCCTGAAAGTGTCGTTGCGGCCTGACCGAGCTTGAGGTATCCAAGCCCCACTTCTCTGATTATTGAGATCCTGCGTGCAAGGGACGGCAGAGGCGTGAAGAAGCTGTAGGCCTCGTCAAATGTCATGTTGAGTACGTCGTGTATGTTCCGCCCCATACACCTTACCTCAAGGACTTGCGGCTTATAGCGTTTTCCGTTACAGGCCGGGCACGTTGTATATACGTCGGGCAGGAAGTACATTTCGAGTTTCTTGGCACCTTCTCCTGTGCACTCCTCACAGCGACCGCCCGGAACATTAAAGCTAAAGCTTCCGGCCGTCATACCCATAGTCGTTGCTTCTTTGAGCGAGGCGTAGAAACTGCGTATCTCGTCAAAGCCGCCGATGTATGTTATCGGGTTACTCCTTGGGGTCTTGCCTATAGGGCCTTGGTCGATGAGGCGTACGTCTCTTATGTAGCGAACCCCGTCGATTGCGTCGTATTCGAGCGCGCTATCGGCCTTTATGCCAAAGCGGTGAGCAAGCGCGTTGTAGAGCGTA
>DAOVKH010000153.1 GCA_030631875.1 Deltaproteobacteria bacterium
GAAGACATACACGACTCGGCAGGGCTGAACCTCGAAGAGATGGAAGATATATTCCGTAAGGCAAAGGACGACGGCCACAACGTAGCACGCATCCACACGGGAGACCCCTCCATATACGGTGCTATAAACGAACAGATGCAGGTACTCGACCGCTTAGGTATTGACTACGAGGTTATACCCGGCGTAAGTTCTTTTCAGGCCGCCGCCGCGGCACTCGCTCAAGAACTAACATTGCCTGAGCTTTGCCAGACCATAACGCTCACGCGTGCGCCGGGCAGAACACCCGTACCGGACAAAGAGAGCCTTAGAGAGATTATACGCATAACCCCAACGCTCGTACTCTTCCTCTCCGTATCTAAACTGAAAGAAATAGTCGAGACACTTAAAGAAGAATACCCCGATGACACGCCCGTTGCCGTCGTATACCGCGCGAGCTGGCCCGACCAAAAGATAGTCAAAGGGACTCTAATGACAATCGTCGAAGAGATGGCCAGAACCGATATAACGAAGACGGCACTCATACTCGTCGGAGAAGTATTGAGTAAAGACGCAAAGGCATCGCTTCTCTATGACAAGAATTTCTCGCACGAATACAGGGCAAAGAAGTGAAGACGGCAATCGTCGCCATAACCGCCGAAGGGCTAATAGTCGCAAGGCGCATAGCCGAAAATATGAAGAGCGAGATATACGCGCCTACGAAGGCGGCAACCGATAACGGCACTGTAAAGACCTACTCAACTACTACAAAAGAACTCGTTACAAAGATATGGGGCGATTACGATGCCATAATCTTTGTAATGGCGCTCGGCATAGTCACACGCATAATAAAGGATCACATAGAAGATAAACATAAAGACCCTGCCATTGTCGTCATAGACGAGATGGGACGCTACGCAATAAGCGCACTATCGGGGCACGAAGGTGGCGCAAATAAACTCGCAGAAAAAATATCACTCTTCTGTAAAGGAGACTTCGTCGTAACGACAGGCTCTGAAGCTACAAAACGCCTCATAGCGGGCATGGGGTGCAGACGCGGCACGCCTGTAGAGAAGCTCGAAGAACTATTAATGGAAGGGCTCGCAAAGATTGACCGCACCCTGAGTGAAGTCAGAGTCATAGCGAGCGTTGAGGATAAGAGTGATGAAACAGGGCTTCTGGAGTTATCAGAAAGACTTAACATCCCGCTTAAGTTCATACCAAAGACGCTCATTGCCGTGATAGAAGAAAACTTCGATAGCAGAGAGCTTGTAAAGAAAACACTTGGCATCGGTTCGGTCGCAGAACCTTCTGCCATGCTTGGAGGCACACGTTGTCAATTAATACTGAAGCGAATAAAATCAACGACAGCAACACTGGCGATAGCCGAGGAAAGCTCTTTGTAGTAGGCACGGGGCCTGGCGGTCTTGAGCAGATAACGCCTGCCGCATCTAAAGCCATTGAGCTATCCACGACCATCGTCGGCTATAAGCGTTATATAGACCTGATAGAAGATCTCGTCAAAGGTAAGAACTTAGTCGTGTCTGCCATGAGCGAAGAGGTCGCGCGGTGTAAGCGCGCAATCGAACTCGCACGGAACGGTGAGGTCGTGAGCATAATCAGTAGCGGCGACCCGGGCGTATACGGCATGGCCGGATTAATACTTGAGCTGAATGAGTACGATATAGATGTAGAGGTAATACCCGGCATATCGTCGGTCACGGCGGCCGCCGCACTCGTCGGCGCACCCCTTATGCACGACTTTGCCGTCATCAGCCTTAGCGACCTAATGACACCGTGGGAGTTAATAGAAAGACGCTTGAAGGCCGCATCAGAGGCCGACTTTGTAATCGCACTATATAACCCGAAGAGTAAGAAACGCACCGAGCATATACTTAAGGCCAGAGATATCATGAAGAGCTTTAAGGATAAGACGACACCCGTTGCCATAGTAACTAACGCAAATAGAGACGGGCAAACTATAGTCGTAACGACACTCGACGACTTTACCAAAGAAGATATCGGGATGCTTTCGATAGTAATCATCGGCAACTCAGAGACTTATATTTCAGATAACGCGCAGATAATCACTCCGCGCGGATATAAAGAAAAGTACAGTGAATCCTTCTGACGACAAAGAGCAATCGGCCTTCATAGTCGCCGCCCCTTCGAGCAGTAGCGGTAAGACGACCGTTGCGCTGGGGCTTATGGCCGCCATCAAGGCGCGCGGCATTCAAGTACAACCCTTTAAGGCAGGGCCCGATTACATAGATCCTGCTCACCATAAACGCATCTGCGAGCGGCCGTCATATAACCTCGATACGTGGATGATGGGTGATAGCCCCGTTAAAGAGACCTTTGCGCGCGCCATGGAAGATACGCGAGTCGGCATCGTCGAAGGTGTCATGGGTTTATTCGACGGTAAGGGCGGCGGCCTCGCCGGCAGTACGGCAGAGCTTTCAAAGGCGCTCGATATAAAAGTGATCCTCGTAGTAAACGCAAAAGGAATGGCCGGCTCCGTAGCGGCTATAATAAAAGGGTTTGAAGAATTCGACGAAGAGGTGAAGCTCGCAGGCATCATACTCAATAAGGTCGGAAGCGAGCGCCACTTTCTAATACTAAAAGAAGCCATAGAGGCTAATTGCAAATCGCCGGTACTTGGTTACCTGCCAAGGGACGAGAGTATTGCCATAGGCGAAAGACACTTAGGCCTTCTGGGGACCGGTGAAAGTAATATCGATATAGCAGCCCTTGCCGAGATGATAACCACACACGTCGATATCGACGAACTCATTAAGGTTACGGCTATAGAAGAGAAGGATTCGGCAGATAGAGTAACACCTGCGACTCTTGATTCCGTAAGTATCGCCGTTGCACAGGATAAGGCATTTTTATTTTACTATCAGGAAAACTTAGAGATGCTCGAAGCCCTCGGCGCAAAGCTCTTGTACTTTAGCCCGATAGCCGATTATGAGCTTCCGCCCACTGCGGATGCGATATACTTAGGCGGTGGCTACCCGGAACTCTACGCCAGCGAACTTGAAGCGAATAAGACCATGCGCAGAGCGATAAAAGAATTCGCTGAGAGTGGACGCCCCATCTACGCCGAGTGCGGAGGGCTTATATACCTCGGTGAAAGTATCACGACAAAAGAAGACGAGACATTTGAGATGGCAGGCGTACTGCCCATCAAAGGCCGAATGCTCGACAGACGCAAATCGCTCGGCTACAGAGAAGTAAAAGTACAGAAAGGCTCTCCCTTCATGGACGAAGGCGAGACGATACGAGGACACGAATTTCACTACTCAGAGATAGAACTCTTAGAGGAAATAAAAAAAGTCCGCACCACAGATAAAGACGAACTCGAAGGCCTTCTATATAAGAAGACTTTGGCAAGCTACATACACCTGCACTTTGCGAGCAACACTAAATTCGCTGAGGGTTTTATAGAGGCGGCGCGCAAGTGCCAACCGCTTAAAGGTTAATACAAAGGAGAATAGATATGAAGTACACAAAGGACTTTCAGGGTTTACTTAATAAGATAACGCCGCTTGATAAGGGGCTTATAGCTGAAGCTCAAGCACGCCTCGACATACTTACGAAGCCACAGGGAAGCCTCGGTAAGCTTGAGGCAATCGCCAAGCAGATTGTCGCAATACGCAAAGAGCTTCGCCCTAAGTGTGAGAAAAAAATAATCTTTACCTTTGCCGCCGACCACGGCGTAACCGACGAAGGTATCTCGGTATTCCCAAAAGAAGTAACGGCACATATGGTACATAACTTTATAACCGGAGGTGCGGCGATAAACGTGCTGGCAAAGAATGCCGGAGCCGAAGTGGCCGTGGTAGACGTTGGCGTTGACTTTGACTTTAACGGCGTTAAAGGACTCATCGATAAGAAAATCGCACGCGGAACAAAGAACATCAAGGACGGGCCTGCCATGGAGCGAGCAGAGGCCATTCAATCCATCGTCGTCGGAGTAGAGCTTGCTGACGAATACGCTAAAAAGGGCTACGACCTATTCGGCACGGGCGATATGGGTATCGGCAACACAACACCGTCGAGTGCCATAATAGCCGCCCTCACGGGCAAGGCCGTCAGAGAAGTAACCGGCAGAGGTACGGGCGTAGACGACGAGACATTCGACCATAAGGTCGCTATAATAGAAGAAGCAATAAAGACGAACGCGGCTGATACGAATGACCCCATAGAGGTTCTCACAAAGCTCGGAGGCTTTGAGATAGGCGCAATAGCCGGACTCTGCCTTGGTGCGGCCGCAAATAAAATTCCCGTCCTTATAGACGGCTTCATATCGACGGCAGGCGCGCTCATCGCATTTGAAATAGAACCTACTGTAGCTGATTACCTTATAGCCTCGCACCGCTCAATCGAAGTAGGCCATCAGGTGATGCTCGAAAGAATCGGCATAACGCCCGTACTTGACTTAGACC
>DAOVKH010000225.1 GCA_030631875.1 Deltaproteobacteria bacterium
CCCTGAGTTAACGCCTATCCTTATCGGCACGGAGCGTTCCTTTGCGAGCTTAACGACCTCTCGCACACGCTCGACCGAACCGATATTGCCGGGGTTTAGGCGAAGGCCGTCTATGCCTGCCTCAAGAGCCTTAATCGCCAGCTTATGGTCAAAGTGTATGTCGGCTATGAGCGGCACACTCGCCAGTACCTTTATTTCTTTAAGTGCCAGGGCCGCACCCTCGTCGGGCACTGCCAAGCGCACTATCTCACAACCGAGTGCCGCGAGGGCTTCAATCTGAGCGACCGTTGCCTCGACGTCGGCAGTATCGGTATTGGTCATCGATTGTACGCTTATGAGGGAGTCGCCGCCTATGGCGACGCCACCAACGCTAATCTTTCGAGTCTTCTTCCTCTTAACCTTGCCTGAGCTGAGTTTTATATCCATAGATATCAAGATACTACACGGGCTTTAGAAATTAAAGATAAAAAACTCCTCTACAAAAGCGACTCTCTAAGATTCACCTAAGTATCGGGGTTACTTGCTTTTTTACGATTAGTGGGTTATATTTGACTCATACATTTTATACTTAGGCGAAAAATAATGACCAAAGACCAAACCAAAATCACAGAGATATCTCAGGATGTCGTAGAGGAGAGAAACTCCACGACACTCGATCAGCTGAGAACCTTCAGCGAGATAGGCAAGGCACTGACCTCTACCGTAGACCTTGATGGTATCCTTAATATCGTCATGGAACAGATAAGCGGCTTACTTAAACCTAAGAACTGGTCACTGCTTCTATTAGATGAAGAGACCGGTGAGTTGAGCTTTGATATCGCCGTCGGCAAAGGCTCTGAACGGATAAAGGATTTGAAGCTTAAGCTTGGCGAGGGTATCGCCGGGTGGGTGGCAAAGGAAGGTATGGCTCTGCTCGTACCGGACGTAAGCAAAGACCCTCGTTTCTGCGATAAGGCCGATAAGGTAACACAATTCAAGACCGAGTCGATAATATGCGTCCCTCTAAGGACAAAGGGCAAGTGTCTGGGCGTTATAGAGCTGATTAATAAGGTTCACGACACCACTTCAGATATCGACTCCTTCGGCAAGCACGACCTCTTCCTGCTTACAACCCTTGCCGACTACACGGCCATCGCCATAGAGAATGCCAGGCTCTTCGAGAAGATAGAAAAACTCACCATCACCGACGACCTGACACGCCTCTATAACTCAAGGCATCTTCACAAATACTTAGATTACGAGATGGATAGGTCACGCCGCTTCAACAAAGACCTCTCGATGATATTCATAGACTTGGACTACTTCAAGACGATAAACGACGAACACGGACACCTCTGCGGATCGAAATTGCTGTGCGAATTTTCAGAGCTTATAATAAAGACACTTAGAAGCGTTGACATGGCATTCCGCTACGGCGGAGACGAATTCGTAATGGTACTTCCCGAGACGACGAAGAAAGATGCCGTAAAGGTCGCGCACAAACTACGCGATGCGTTCAGGAAAGCTACCTTCTTGACCGAAGAAGGCGTTAACTGCAAGATGACGGCAAGCCTCGGTGTTGCCAGCTACCCGACCGACGCAAAGGACAAACTGCAACTCATCCACAAAGCAGATACGGCCATGTACTACGTCAAGGAACACTCCCGCAACGACGTAAAAGAGGCTTAGCGCTACTCTCTACTATCGATTACTATAGTAAGAGGGCCGTCGCCTATAATCTCGACTCGCATATCCGCGCCAAAACGCCCTGTCTCTACAGTAAGGTCATCATCCCTCAATTTAGCCACAAATAGATCAAATAATTCTTCGGCTCTCTTTGGATCTTCTGAGGCCTCAAAGCTCGGTCGTCTTCCTTTTCGGGTATTGGCGAGTAACGTAAATTGCGATACGGCGAGTATGCCGCCGCCGATATCATTAACGCTCAAGTCCATCTTACCTTCGCCATTGGCGAATATCCTCATCCCGGAGACCTTGGACGTAAGGTAATCTACGTCTTTTTCGCTGTCGCCCTTCTCCACTCCAACGAGTACGACGAGCCCTTGGGATATTTTCCCTACGACTTCACCCACTACGCTAACAGAACCTCGGCTAACCCTCTGAATGACGATTCTCAACGCATTACTCCCCTATTA
>DAOVKH010000129.1 GCA_030631875.1 Deltaproteobacteria bacterium
ATATCTATGGTACAGTCGGCACGCTTGGCTAAGGTTGAGTCCATCCTTCCCGTCATGGCGATTATCTTAATACCCATGCGCCTGACTATCGGCAGGGTCGTTACTATCTCTTCGCTCTCGCCTGAATTGGATACGGCTATGAGGATATCGTCCTTACTGAGCACGCCTAAGTCGCCGTGCGCGCCCTCTGCCGGATGGAGGAAGAAGGCAGACGTGCCGGTTGAGGCGAATGTAGAGGCTATCTTCTGGCATATAAGCCCGCTCTTGCCCATACCCGTTATGACGACCTTACCTTCTGTGGCAAGTATCAGCTCCACGGCCTCTATAAAGGAGTCGCCGAGCTTTGACTTTAAGGCGGTAAGCGCCGAGGCCTCTATGTCTATAACACGCTTGGCTACGTCGAGTACGGCGGTCTTTGGTATTTTATGGGATATCTTTTCGGTCATAATTAAGCGAATCCTTTAACGCAGGCGTCTAAGGCCTTAAGGCCTTCGAGCATCTCTTTCAAGTCTTTTAGAGCTATGGAGTTTGGCCCGTCGGAGAGGGCCTCATCGGGCCTTGGATGGACTTCCATGAAGAGGCCGTCAATACCTGTCGCCACAGCGGCTCGGGCTAAGTACTTAATCATCGTCCTGTCTCCGCCGGAGCTTGTGCCTTTTGCCGAAGGTTTCTGTACGCTGTGAGTGGCATCGAATACAACGGGCGTGCCTTCGGCTCGCATAATCGGCATAGCCCTATAATCCACGACCAGGTTGCCGTAGCCGAATGTAGTGCCGCGCTCGGTTATGAATACATTTTCATTGCCTGTGCTCTTTACCTTCTTTACGGCCTCTGCCATAGACTCGGGTGCCATGAACTGCCCCTTCTTAATACTAACGGCGCGACCTGTCTTACCTGCCTCGACGAGCAAGTCGGTCTGGCGGCAAAGGTAGGCCGGAATCTGCAGGCAATCTACAGCCTCGCCAACTTGAGCACAATCATCCGGCGTATGGACGTCGGTTATGACCGGCACCCCACCTCTGTCCTTAGCCGCAGATAGTATACGCAAGCCCTCTTCTATGCCCGGCCCTCTGTAGGAGTCTATAGAGGTTCTATTGGCCTTGTCGTAAGATGCCTTGAATATGAGCGGTATCGACAGCTCTCCTGTAATCTCAATGAGGGTATCGAGTATCTCGAATGTCATCGCCTCGTCCTCTATAACACAAGGCCCTGCGATGAGCACAAGCTCGCCGCCTCCAATCGTCACGCCACCTACATCTACCTTATTCATATGTATAACCTCTTTTAATTATAGAAGGGTATTACTTCTTGGATCTTGCCTTGGCCTTGTTATTCTTTGGAGCTTTAGACTTTGCCTTTACTACGGCCTTTACGAATTCAACAAATAACGGATGCGGAGCTACCGGGCGGCTCTTGAATTCGGGGTGGAACTGACAGGCCAAAAACCACGGATGATCCGGGTACTCGATTATCTCAACGAGTGTAGCATCCGGGCTAAGGCCGCTGAATTCAATGCCCGCCTTTTCGAGCTTCTTCCTTAGCGTGTTGTTGACCTCAAAGCGGTGGCGGTGGCGTTCGCTTATATCGAGCTCACCGTAAGCCGCCTCTGCCTTTGATCCCTTCTTCAGCTTACAGGGATATGCGCCGAGGCGCATCGTACCGCCCTTTTCGTCGATACCTTTTTGCCCCTCCATCAGGTCTACGACAGGGTACTTTGTCTTATCGTCGAACTCAGCACTATTAGCGCCCTCCATACCTCCGAGATTTCTCGCTATCTCGACTACAGCCATCTGCATGCCTAAGCAAATCCCGAAGAATGGGATATTATTCGTGCGCACGTACTCTATGGCCTGAATCTTACCTTCTATGCCGCGGCTTCCGAAACCGCCGGGGACGAGTAGGCCGTCTATCCCCTTTAATACAACCTCCGCGCCTTTTTCCTCTATCTCCTCAGAGTCTATGTATATGAGGTTTACCTTCGCCGTATTGGCTATACCGCCGTGGATGAGCGCTTCATGCAAGCTCTTATAGGCATCCTGATGTTCGACGTATTTTCCGACGATACCGATTGTAACCTCGTCCTTTGGTGAAGCAATTAATTTCACGATACGCTCCCACTCATCGAGCTTCGGCGCGCGCGTCCAAATATTTAAGGTCTTTAATACAAGCTCGTCGAGCCCTTCTTTATGGAAGGCCAAAGGTACTTCGTATATACACGAAACATCTATCGCCGATATGACGGCCTCCTCTTCAACATTACAGAAGAGCGCGATCTTGGCCTTCATCCCCTCATCGAGCGGCCTGTCGGAGCGGCATATTAATACGTCGGGCTGGATTCCAATCTCACGCATCTTATTCACACTATGCTGAGTTGGCTTGGTCTTAAGTTCTCCGGCACTGGCAATGTACGGCACGAGTGTCAGGTGCACGTACATAACGTTCTCCTTACCGAGGTCGAAGCGAAGCTGTCTTATCGCCTCCATAAAGGGCAGGCTCTCTATGTCGCCGACCGTGCCGCCTATCTCTACTATAGATACGTCAACGCCGCTGTCTTCGGCAAGCCCGCGTATGGCCTTCTTTATCTCGTCCGTTACGTGCGGGACGACCTGTACGGTAGCGCCTAAGTACTCGCCCCTGCGTTCCTTCTTTATAATGGAGTCGTATATCTGGCCTGTCGTGTAGTTGTTCTGTTTGGTGAGCTTTGCCGTCGTGTAGCGCTCATAATGGCCAAGGTCAAGGTCCGTCTCTGCGCCGTCGTCGGTTACGAAGACCTCGCCGTGCTGGAAGGGGCTCATCGTGCCCGGGTCGACATTAAGGTATGGGTCGAGCTTCTGGATGGTAATCTTTAAACCGCGCGACTCAAGTATCGCACCAAGTGCGGCACTCGCCAAACCCTTGCCGAGTGAAGATACTACGCCTCCGGTTACGAATATAAATTTTGTCTTGGAGTGTTTTTTTTCTTTCATAGTTTCCTTGGCATAATATCTTTCGTTTATAGTCGCCGTATTTTACTTCGCTAACTCTTTAAATCTCTCTCTTACAACCTCTAAATCCTCCGGCGTATCGACCGATAACGGATGGTAGTCGGTATCTATGACCTGAATCTCAAAGCCGTTCTCAAGCACCCTCAATTGCTCTAAATGCTCAGCGGATTCAAGTAGCGTTGGTTTCATCTTCGCTAACTTCTTTAAGAACCCCGCTCGATAGACGTATATGCCTATGTGCTTATATATGGCGGCCCCTATGCCCTCACGGTCAAAGGGAATTATACTCCGTGAAAAGTACAGGGCACGACCAAAAATATCTGTCGTAACCTTAACGACATTCGAGTTCAGTAACTCGCCTTCGTCCTTTATGAGCGTCCTTGCCGTAGAGATGACCGCGCCGGGGTTATCCATCAAGGCCTTGACGGTCTCGTCTATCAGCTCAGGCTCTATCAGCGGTTCGTCGCCCTGAATGTTGACGATAATGTCGTCGTCGGATAAGGCCGATAGCTTAGCTGCCTCTGCCACACGCTCTGTGCCGGTTAGGCAATCGACGGAAGTCATTACGACCTTACCGCCAAAGTCCGAAACGGCATCGGCAATACGCAAGTCGTCTGTAGCAACGGCAACGCCTTTAAGTAAACGGGATTTACTAACGCGCCTGTAGACGTGCTCTATCATAGTAGCCCCCTCTATCAAAGCAAGTGGCTTACCCTCAAAGCGTGTCGAAGCGTAACGTGCCGGAATAAAGGCAAATACTTCCATCCACGTAACTATATCAAATCCGTTAGCTATGTCAAGAACGACTACCCGCTAATAACGCAAATAGCCCAAGGCATTGACAAAACCACTTTAATTCAGGTAAACTCGAATTTAGTAAGATACTTCAGACTCTTTTAAAGACTTCACGAGACCTTATTAAGGAAGTGAACCATTTAATAAATGAGCAAGGAAGCAATAGAGATAGATTGTAAGGGCTGTAATACTCGGTTCAGGCTCTGGGTGCCGACAGTACTCCTATCTTCATGGGGCGACGGCGAGGAGATAAACTGCGTTAAGTGCGGCATGCGTTACCTCATAAAAAAATCCGGTAGCACGATACAGATAACCGAGGTATCGGCTGATACAGTTAGCGTGGACAATACCAAAGAAGATAAAGCCGAGCCGCCCCCCCCCAAACACAAGATACTCTTCGTAGATGACGACAAGCTAAGTGCCGCCGTGGCAGAGAACGCTCTGGAAGACATAGCCGTAGCCATCACCTCAGCTACGAGCGGAGAGAGTGCCCTTGAATTATTCAAAGAAGACGACTTCGACCTGATAATAACGGACTTACACCTCATAAACCCGGAAGACCCGAACTCACGACTCGACGGTGAAGACCTGCTACGAGAGATAACCGACGTTGCCATCGGAAGAGAAATCCCCTCCATCATAATGACCGGCAAGGATATGATAGACGACATAGCGATGGATCCGAAGTGGTTCGACATGAGGGTAAAGGGCTTCATTCAAAAGGGCAACCCTTTTTGGGCTGATGAGATGAAGACTAAGGTCAAAGAAATCCTCGATATAGTATAGGCGGCGCGATAAGTCTCCGTATTCTGCGTTACGGTGCGGGCTTCGTCGTTCAACGTACGTGAAAGTACGCCTCACTCCTTAGCCCTTCCGTGCCTTAACTACGGAGACTTCTCATTGCCTCTGTTTCTTGCCGTGCTGAGTTTATCTTATAGGTTTTAGTAGACAGAATTAGTTCTACGACCAATTCTCTTTGTCGCTTTCAATTATTCTATCATCCCTGCGAAGGCGTGTTTCCACATAAAATCTGCAAATAGAATCGCCATAGAAAGAAAAAACAATGACAACAAAAAAATTACTCTTAGAGGCCGCCTGTAATGGAGACGACACTGCTATAAAGACACTCCTTGAAGAAGGCGCGGATATCAATGCGACGGACAACGACGGCAATACAGCACTCATCTTGGCGGCAAGCCGATGTCATTACGATACGGTCAAACTCCTTACAAAGGCCAACTGCGACGTAAACGCAAAGAACAATGACGGCAACAACGCCATCGACCTCGCCCACGAAAGCATATATATAATGACGGCACAGATCCTCAAATATAAAGGCGCAATACAAGAGAGACTACGCCCGTCAACCCTTGATGATGAAGAAGACGC
>DAOVKH010000132.1 GCA_030631875.1 Deltaproteobacteria bacterium
CCCTTTAACCACTTCTTACGGTCGTGGTCTAAATCGCCCTGAGAGGCGAGGTTTATATTTATCTTCATGAAGCCCATTATAAGAGCCCTCCAACGGCAGAGACCACGTCCGTTAAAGAAAAGTCGTCGCTGTTATCCGCCGCATTCAACGCACCGCTAAGTATGAGCGTAGAGGTATCTACGACCTCTACAGCCACGTCAAGGGCTTCTCTTAAGGCTTCGCCCTCTCCTGCGCCGTCCTCCTTAGCAAAGAAGCATACCTTTACCATATCAAGTTCTACGTCCATATCGTTCAGGTATAGTAACGACGAAGAGACCCCTGCTATGAACGCTTCGTTGCTTAGAGCCTTCTTAAATCTATAGAATACTAAGCCGCCGTCTTTAAAGGCCATGAGCGTAAAGCCGTATCCCGTGCGCACGATAAATATAAGGTCTTTGTCCGCGCCTTCTGCGGAGAGTTTATCTGCCAAGAGATTCCATATACCAAATGAACTTACCCCTATCTTACTAAGCGTAAAGTTCTCGTCGCCTTCTTCTGTAGATTTAAATACTTCTTCGTAAAAGTCGGCGACCGATTGCTTGACCATAGTGGTAAGCACGCTGGCACCACTCTCATCGTTTCTTATAATGCTATAATCAACTCGACACTGCGCGGGCTTCAACCCCTTTGAAGAAGCGGCGCGCCACCTTACAAGCTCCAAGGCGTCGGACTTCTTAACGGGAAGCCCTTCGGTAAAGTCGAGTATCGATACCGTAACGTCTCTATCGGGAAGCACTATTGAAACGCCGCCCGAGGTTATCTTAGCGCGAACGGCTGCGGCCATGAAGGCCTCTTTAAACTCACCCGCACTTGGAAGCCCGTCGTTAGCAGAGACCGCAAAAGCCGCCCCGCTCTCAACCGTCCATAGGCTCTCACCCTTAACGGCCTTCAGGAGTACACCCCTTAGAACTTCACCGGAGCCTTCCTCTGTAACTCTATCGAGGCTTAGGGATATTAAGTTGTCGTCTTTTTTCTTAATGGTCATCTACTCCGCAAATGTAATACGGTCTACCTCTTCAAGTGTCGTCTCGCCGCGCAAGACACACTCCAATGCGACCGTCCTTAAGGTTACCATACCTTCGGCAAATGCTTTATTCTTTATTACCGACGGCGGCTCCTTGGAGGCTATCAGATCTTTAAGCTCGTCGCTTAATTCAAGTATCTCGACTATAGCCTTCCTGCCCGAGTAACCCGTATCGTAACAGACCTCACACCCCTTGGCGTTGAACAGCTCTACACCTTTGTCGAACCTGGCCTTATCTACTCCGTACGATATGAGTTCTTCTTTGAGTGCCTTAGCCGCAAGCTCGTCGAGCGGTCTCTTGCAATTTGTACATATCATACGCAGAAGCCTCTGCGCTATAACGCAGTTAAGGGAGCTTACGAAGTTATACGGCTCTATGCCCATATGTATAAAACGCCCTATTACGTCAAAGACGTTATTGGCGTGAACGGTCGTAAATACCAGATGCCCTGTGAGAGCGGCCTGAATGGCTATCTCTGCTGTTTCGCTATCGCGTATCTCACCGACCATTATCTTATCGGGGTCGTGCCTTAAGATAGAGCGAAGCCCCTTTGCGAATGTAAGCCCCTTCTTTTCATTTACGGGTATCTGCGTTATGCCTTGCAGTTCATACTCGACCGGGTCTTCTATAGTTATTATCTTATCCTTACCGGTATTTATCTCCGATATAGCGGCATACAAGGTCGTCGTCTTACCACTTCCGGTCGGGCCCGTTACGAGGAACATGCCGTAGGGTTCGCTTATCATCTTGCGCAGTATCTTTCTTTCACGCTCGCCAAAGCCAAGGGAGTCTAATCTCAGCTCCTTAAATTCTTTCGTTATATGTTCTTTGTCGAGTATCCTTATGACGGCATCTTCGCCGTGTATGGACGGCATTATAGAGACACGAAAGTCTATCGTCTTACCCTTAAAGCGTATCTTAAAGCGACCGTCCTGAGGGATGCGCCGCTCGGATATATCAAGCTCGCTCATGACCTTTATCCTTGAGATAATACTGGCCTGAAAGTTCTTTTCAACGGGGCCCATTATCTTATGTAGCACGCCGTCAAGCCTGTATTTAACAACCAGCCCTTCGGCCGTGGATTCGAGGTGTATATCACTTGCCTGCTTCGTAAGGGCGTCGTATATGGCCGTGTCTACGAGCTTAACGACAGGGCTTGAGTCCTTTGTTATCTTGTCGATTGTAAGAACACCCTCGTCGTCAAACTCCGATACCTTAAGGTCTTCTACGTGAAACTCGTCGGCCGCGTCCTTGAGTATCCTCTCCGAGCCGTGGCCACGTGTTAAGATGCTATCAACCTCGCTCGCCACAGAGACGGTCATGGCTGAGACTTCTTTGATACTTGACCCGCCTTTGGAGGTTATAAGACGCTCTATGTCGTCTATGACAACTATGTCGCCGGGGTCCGTTACGGCAAGTATGGTATTGTCGCCGTCCTTTATCGGTATAACGCCGGCACTGTGGAGCACCTCGCTCGGTATAAGCTCCAGAGCACGATCATCTATAGTCGCCGTCTCAAGCGAGGTTACCTTAAGGCCGTACTGCTCGGCCAAGACCTTGGCAAGCAACTCCTCATCAGGTATCAGCCCGAGAGCCAACGACGCCTTAACCAGACGCACGCCTTCACGCCGCGCGTAGTCGGTCGCGTCCTTGAGGCCGTCTTCGGTGATAAGACCTTTAGCTACTAACACTTCGCCTATTGTTTTTTGTTTATTCATTATAAATCCTATCGTTTAACGTGCTTTTTTTCGGTTGCATAGCCATCCTACAGGGCTGCAAAGCCACTTATCGATCCGTAAAGACACATTGGGGTTCAAAGCCACCAGAGGCAAAACTTATATCAAGCTTTACAGGTTCTACATCTTCCACCCGATTCATCACGTAATCGTTCTTCAAAAATAACTTACTACTGTCGGGCGAGAAACAAAGCATGGACATCTGGTCGGCAATCAATCTCTTATCCGTAAATTCTCTTAATTTTTCCCCTGTGTAAGCATCATATATCCATATCTCCCCCGTATCCCCCACAACCAGGTCGGCCTTAATGCCGGAGATTTCACCCTTCTCTGTTAAGAATTTACTTAAGATAAAGAGCTTTGAATCGGGAGTTGTGAGAAGTGATGTCTTTGCCGGAAGCTCATGGATAGGCGAAACCAATTCCTTTCGCTCCACATCAAAGAGAAAGATCGCCTCAAGGTCTCCTTTTCTACCCACATATACCGAATTAATTCCCCTGGCCGAGGTACTATAGCCATAGCGAATAGACCTCTCCCCTGTACGCGGATTGGTGTGCCTATAGGGCATCAATTGCTTTACCTGCGAATCACTTAAAAACTTCGTGAGATCCAAATTTTTCTTTATATTGACTCTTTTAAAGCCCTTGCCCTTAAACTCCATCCTGTACGGCAGGTCATAAATAATGTTACCCTTAGGGTTAAAGTACGCTCGTTTGCTAAACCTTGGCTTATTATATCTATCCCTATTGTTTTCATCTTCCTTGTAAGTCTTAACTACCTGCATTGTCCTTGTGTCGTATACATCTATCACGGAAATTAACTCTTTTGAACCTTCTCTTGCCGTATAACCAACAAAGAGCTTCGTGCTATCCGGAGTAATTAAGAGCTCCGGAACATTAACCTCAATTCCATTAGGAAGAGCAACTACCTTCTCAACCTCCATTGAAGGCACCCTAAGCACCAACATATGGTAAGCCGTGACCTCCTGCATCGTCGGCCATTTAGAATCTATAGTCTTCGGTAAGACCATATACAAGAGCCCCTCTTTGGGATTATACGCAAAACTCTCCGGCCTCCACTCAACGTCAGCCAGCGTTCTATCGGCTCTTTCTATATAGCGCGTAGGCATATACTCGGCCAGGCCTTCCACTCGCGGAAGCGCCCATCTCTGCACAACGGAATTTTTCTCTATATCTATCTTTACGAAATCACCCATGGGACCAAAGAGATAGAGATACTTATAGTTAGCAGTATCGTCACTCGCCGCCACGTCCTGCACTGAACACAAGAGGAAAAAAACAATACTTATAGAGAACATTGCGAGCCGCTTAAAGCCCGAATACCGCCTATAGCCCTTAACGATAAAGTTGAACAACATAACACTCTCCCTTTTAATTACAATCGGGGTTTTGAGCCGTGTAGGGTGGGCCGTGCCCACCACTTCAATTACAATGCGTTCCTTAATTAGCCAACCGTTCGTAAAACCCTTCGACAAGCTCAGGGCGAACGGTTTTTAAAAGCCCCCTCACCCCAACCCTCTCCCCACAAGGGAGAGGGAGCAAAGACTACTCCTTGTGGCAAAGAGAATTGGTCGTATTCGAGGCACGCGAGGGGTTAAGAGCGAAGCGTACTTTTATGTACGTTGAGCGATTAAACCCCGAAGCGTAACAAAGAAGACGGGCAATTATCAAAGCCGCCGTAAAACTACTGAATACTCGAAACCAACTGAAAAATCGGAACGTAAAGTAATATAACGATCGTTCCTATAAGTAGCCCCATCATCACCATCAACGCCGGTTCGACGAGGCTCGTAAACAGCTCCACCTTATGGGCAACCTCTTCGTCATGAAAGTCGGCGACGTCGCCAAGCATCAGCGGAAGGCTCGCCGTCTGCTCCCCTATGGTTAGCATCTTAAGCGTTACCTCGGGCATAAAGCCCGTATCCCTCATACCGTCGGCGACGGTAGAGCCACTGCGCGCGCGTTCTATTACACGCTCTAATTTTTCTTCTAAGATTGAATTATCCAATACCCCCTTGGACATACCGAGGGCTTGTATTAAATTTACACCCGAGCCGAGTACCATAGAGAGCGTCCTTGCGAACTTCGATATGGCATAGCCCATATATATCTCCCCGAACTTAGGCAATCCAAGTTTAAGCCTGTCGAGAGTGCGCCTGCCGCTATCGGTGCGCAGATACCACTTGAAG
>DAOVKH010000028.1 GCA_030631875.1 Deltaproteobacteria bacterium
ACAAAGACCGACCTGCTTAACCTTAGAAAAAAGAGAGGTTAAGCACTCCCCATGACCGCTCCCGATAAAGCACATCAACGAATAATCTTTCCATTGGACGTTCCTACGAAGGTCGAGGCCGTGCGCTTTGCCAAACTCTTAAAGGACTCTGTCGGTGTCTTTAAGATAGGCCTTGAATTATTCGTAGCCGAAGGGCCATCTGTGATAGAGGCCGTGAAGGCAACCGCCCCTGATGCGAAGATATTCTTTGATATGAAGCTCCACGACATACCAGAGACGGTAAAACGCGCAATGCGTTCGGCTACAAAACTTGGCGTAAACTTCATAACCGTGCATTGCGATAATGCCTCGCTCATGGAAGCCGCCCATGAAGCGCAGTCAAATGACTGCATCGTACTTGGCGTAACGGTCCTTACGAGCCTCTCAAGAGAGGGGTTGAGGGAGGTCGGAATATCTCCAGAGCTAAGAGACCCATCAAAGCTCGTCATGCATCGTGCTGAGCTCGCAAAACGCGCCGGACTTGGCGGAATAGTCTGCTCGGCCCTTGAAGTGGCGAGCATTAAAGAACGCTTCGGCTCAAAGCTTGTAACGGTAACGCCCGGCATACGTCTTGCCGACAAAAAAATACTCAACGACGACCAAAGACGCGTTGCCACGCCTTATGCGGCAACAAAGGACGGTGCCGATTATATCGTCGTCGGCAGACCCATACGCGACGCCGAAGATCCACTAAAGGCCGCCGAGGTAATAGCCAAAGAGATCGAAGAAGCCCTTACCGATAAAAAGTAACCCCCAAAACCACCTATACACATATCCTGCATTCCATGCCCGTTTAAAATAAACCTGCCAAGACAATCTTCTACAAAAGATACCACTTTAGTAAATATTTGTAACATCTCTAAGTAAATCCTTGCCATTATACCTTTATTGTGATAATAAATAGGTTGATTCAACCTGTTATTATATTAAAGGTGTGAAGGAGTTTTTCTCAGGATGGCAGAGTCGGGCAAGATGACGCGTTCAACAAAACGCTTGAAGGATATAGGGCTTCGCCTGAAGGAGGTGCGCGGCCACAAAAACCTCAGCGGTGTGGAGATGGCGCGCAATCTATATTTGTCACGCTCCATTCTCTCGACATTTGAGAGCGGAAGAAAGATACCTTCAGGGCCGGTACTACTACTCTTAGAAACACTATTTATGGTAGATAAACACTGGCTATTAACGGGCGAGGGTGATATGTTCCTTAAGGAAAAGTCGCCTCCGGCAGGCAACACGCCAAGCAGTAGCGATGAAAATATCGTGGGCCTTATAGCCCTTATCGATGGATACAGAAACCTATCTATCGGAGGCAGAGAGAAACTCTTCAGGACACTTCAGGCATTTCTATTGTTGGAAAAAAACGATCTTCAGAAACCTACTTCTTAATAGCGTAGCCTATATAATTTACCGATACGTCGCCGGATATCACAAAGACCCTCTTAAATATATCAAAGCTAATACCCTTTACATCTTCGAGTGTGGCGGAGTTTTCTTTTAAGAGAGCTATGAGCCGTGAGGGTTTTATGAACTTATCATAGCTGTGCGTACCCTGCTCGACGAGCCCCAATATATCCTCTGCAATGAATAGGGCGAAGAAGCGAGCCTTGAGTGTCTTGTTTATCGTGCTGAAGAATAAGATGCCGCCTGGCTTTAAGAGTGCCGAGAGCTTCGCAATAAAGCCCTGAAGGTCGTCTACATGCTCAAGGACCTCGCTACAGACGACTACATCGAAGGCTTCTCTGTTATCCTTTAAGAACTCTTCTACGGAGGTATTACGGTAATCTATCGTTAAGCCTTCGGCTTCGGCGTGTTCACGTGCCGCCTCTATAGCAGTTGCGGCCAGATCTATGGCCACGACCTCTGCACCTTCTTTAGCAAAACACTCGGACAAAAGCCCACCACCACAACCTACATCTGCGATCTTTTTGCCATGAAAGCAGCCCCTGCTGCCACCGCCACTGCCTACGTCTGCAATCTTTTTGCCATCAAAGCCGCCACTGCCGTCACCACTGCCATAGAGCATTAATGCGACCTCTCTAAAGTAATCGAACCTGAGAGGGGTTATCTTATGGAGCGAACGGAGGCGTCCCTTTGGATTCCACCAATCCGCCTTATAGCCGTCGAAGACGGCCTTTGAATCAGACTTATAGTTAGGGCTTGAAGTAACATTAGAGGCCATACTCTTTCCACCTGCCCTCTACGAGTTTTTCCGTAACCTCGTCTATGGTCATCTTCTCGCCCCACTCGCGCTCTGTCTCCGAGCCTATCTTGTTGGTCGCGTCTATGCCGAGCTTACCGCCGAGGCCTGCCTTGGGTGAGGCAAAGTCCAGATAATCTATGGGAGTATCTTCTATGATGACGGTATCTCTTGCAGGATCGACACGCGTCGATATCGCCCATATAACATCCGACCAATTGTTTACGTCTATGTCATCATCGACGACTATTATGTACTTAACATATAAGAACTGCTTCAGTAGACCCCAAAGCCCCATCATTATTCTTCTGGCGTGGCCCGGATATTCTTTCTTTATCGATACGACGGCTATCCTGTACGACACGGCCTCCATGGGTAGGGTAAAGTCAACGACCTCGGGGAAGTTCAATTTAAGGGTCGGCAGGTATAAGGTATTCAATACCGTACCGATAACGGCGTCCTCCTTTGGAGGTCGTCCGGTTATGGTCGTCAGATAGGTCGGGTTCTTTCTATGCGTTATAGCCTTTACGGTAAATACGGGGAACTCTTCAACGGCATTGTAGTAGCCGGTATGGTCGCCGAACGGGCCTTCGGGGGCGGTTTCATTCCAATAAATCTCACCCTCTAAGACTATCTCACTCGTAGCCGGAACCCTCAGAGGTATGGTCTTACAATCCACAAGCTCGACGGCCTTCTTCCTTAATATTCCTGCAAAGTGGTACTCGTCTACGGCCTCGGGCAGAGGCGTTACGGCGGCTATCGTCATCGTCGGCTCGCACCCTATGGCTACTGCCACGGGCATCGGGTCTTTCCCTGCCTCTTTCCAAAGCCTTTGATGAGCCGCACCTCCGCGCTGAGGCAACCAGCGCATGATAGCCTTATTTCTTCCAAGTACCTGCATACGATATACGCCCAAGTTGAAGCTTCCACCCTCAGGGCCGCGCGTTACAACGAGAGGCCACGTTATGAGTGGCGCGGCATCACCGGGCCAACACTTTATTATGGGCAGAGCATTTAAATTTACGTCATCGCCCGTGAGGACGACATCCTGACATGGAGCCGCCCAGACCGTCTTTGGCCCAAGCGTCAGCAAAGAAGCAA
Organism: Deltaproteobacteria bacterium; assembly: GCA_030631875.1. Taxonomy (GTDB): domain Bacteria; phylum Desulfobacterota; class GWC2-55-46; order GWC2-55-46; family DRQE01; genus DAOVKH01. Next base: position 3,338 of record DAOVKH010000028.1, read on the forward strand.
AGAAGGGTACTTTCTTTAGAGCGTCCCATATGCCCTCCGGCGGCTTTGGCCTTTGAAGGAAGGCTATGAACTCGGCAATCTTTTTAAGCTCCTCCTCTGTAGCACCGAGAGCTAATGATACGCGTTCTCTCGTGCCGTAGAGGTTACCGACAACAGGCGTAGAGTGCCCCTTGACATTATTAAAGAGTACGGCCGGCCCTTTTTCCTGAACGAGCCTTTCGAGTATGGCGGCGATCTCAAGGTTTGGGTCTACCTCAGCATCGACGACCTTAAGTAGTCCTTTACCCTTTAGAAGCTTTATAAATTCTCTCATATCCTTTAATGCCATCGTATGCCTCGCTTATAAAAAATTTAAATCCAATATGACGGCCAGCAATATAACCGCACCCATCCATACATTCGATATAAAGGCGCGCATGGCAGTTTCTCCCATATTCGAAGCTTTGCTTGATGCCTTGAGATTACTCACCGTATTTAAAGCGTATATGAGCACCAACACTAACGCGGCGTAATATATAAGACCAAGGCCTGCCATGTAACCGGCTACGGCGATGGTCACGAGCATCGCTACGTATAGTAAAGCAACGATAGAGTATACCTTGGTGCCGAAGAGTATGGCCGTTGATTTCACACCTGCTCTTCTATCGTCCTCTATGTCCATGAGCGCGTATATCGTATCGTATGCCGTAGACCAAAATATATTCGCTGCGAATACGAGTACGGCTATAATCGATATCGTCTCGTGAACGGCCGCCCACGCCATGACCGCACCCCAGCCGAATGCCACACCGAGGAAGACCTGCGGCAGGTGGCTAAACCTCTTTACGAAAGGATAGACCACGGCAAAGAGCACTCCGATTACCGCCAACTTAATGGTAAATATATTCAGCGTTAATACAATGAGTACAAAGGCCGTAATAGTCAGAATAAAGAATAGCGCAAAGGCCGCCTTAAGGCCAAGCCTTCCGCTCGCAAGGGGTCTCGACTTTGTTCTCGCGACGGCTCTGTCAAAGTGCCTGTCGGCTATGTCGTTTATAACGCATCCCGCACTTCGCATAAGAAAGGCACCTACCAAAAAGACACCGACCAACTCTGCCGAAGGCCTGCCGGAGGCGGCTATGAAGATTACCCACATCGAAGGCAATACCAATAGAGCCGTCCCGTACTGCTTGCGGAGTCTCATCAGATCCGCAAGTGCCGAAAACTTACTGCATATAAGAGTAGTCGTCATATGGATACTATCCTACCCGTATAAGTGTTGGAGCAAAGACCTCTATGAGCGCGCCATTTATATTTATATCTGAACCCTCGGAACTAAAGAGCCTGTAACGTCTGGCAATGAGCGGGGCTTTACTGCCATTACCGTCAAGGGTCAGCTCACCGTCTTCTACTAAAGCAACCTCAAGCTTGTCTTTTTCAAATGGTACGTTCCTTGCCGCAAGACTTCTTCCAAGCGGCTCGTTACTGGCAAGCATCGCCCTTAAGGCCGTCTCCTCTTCACCTGCTGATAGCGCAAAGACGCTATGAGCATATACCACGCGCCTACCCCCAACGCAGAGATAGACCTCACGCTCAAGAGCCGTACTGCCAAGAGGTAGGCCTAAGTAGTCGCTCAAGTAGTCGTCTATAAGAACCTCACACGCGCTCTCGTTAACTTCAACGCTAAGGTGGCTACCATAGAGGGCTTCGATGGCCGTGGTGAGCGAAGACGTCGAAACGATAAGCTCTCGCCCCTCTTCAGTAAGACGCCCTAATATCAGGTCGTCACCGCCGCTGTCAACTACTCTATTCCAGAGGGTTTTTAATAAAGAACTATTCATCTAATTTTGAAGATAACATAAGCCGAAGGCAGGGTCAATGGGAGTTAGCGAGGTTGTAACGGGTCTTTAATTATCTTTTGCGTCGTCTGTAAGTCTAACTCTATCTTTTGGTGGAAGTGTTGGAAGGTCGTCGTCGGATTTTTTGCTATTAAGGGTGGTCGTAAATGCGTCTATGCTGTACTTTATTGCCGCCAAGGCCGTTTCGTCGGACTCGCGCAGAATACGCAAGAGCTTTCCGACAGATATAAGCTCTTCGGGTGTAATGGACTTATAACCATCACCTGCGTAAGTATCACTACTTTCTCGTGCGATGCTATAACCGGTATCACCCATATTTAGGGAGGTAAGCGCATCATTCCTAATGGCCTCACCACTGCCACTTAAGAGCCAATCTACTGAAAATCCATATATTGAGGCAAACTTTATAACAAGGTGCGACGGCATACGCCCCCGCTTTTTGTAATTTGATAGAGCCTGAGGTGTTACACCAAGGGCCCTTGCCACGGCAGAATCATTCTTAAGCCTTCCGCCTGCCTTCATGCGCTCGATTATCTCAAAGTAAGCCGTATCCGTTGACTCTTTCATTCTGCACCCCCACAAAAAGTTAAAGGGTTATACTCTCTTAAATATACCTTATCTCATCGGTGGTGCCCGAGGGGGGAATCGAACCCCCACGGGGAGAACCCCTCGGGATTTTAAGTCCCGTGCGTCTACCAAGTTCCGCCACTCGGGCCATAGATGAAAAGGGCTCTTAAGTGAAAATATCAAATATCAGAGCCTCTGTCAATGACTCTTAGATGATAAGTACCGCCACTCTATTGAATTTCCATTGCTATTTTGTTAAACTGAGCGATACTTTAGATTTAGAGAAAGTTTTCAGGAAAAAGATTTCAAAGTCGCAGGGTATGGGGATTTATCAAAGCCGAAGAAGGGGGTATATGCCGAATACAAAATGGAAACAAGATTTTTTCGACAAAGTCGAAGAAATCACTCTAAACGACCCGCTCTCCCATATACTCGGCGCGCAGGTCGATGACGAACCATTTGTCTTTACCTATAAAGATACCGTAAAGATGGCAGGGCACTCGTGTCCTGCCGTATCGAGCGCATATAAGATGACCTCATTGGCCTTGAAGGCACTCTACCCGGATTCAACACCCGTTCGCGGCAATATTCGCGTACTCATAAAGGGCACAGTCGATCAGCTGGCCTACGGGCCGCAATCTCAGGTCTTTACATTCATAACGGGAGCTTCGGGAGCGGCAGGCTTTAAGGGGCTTCAGGGTAAGTACTCGCGTAACGACAAACTCCGCTTTGACGAAGACTTCAGCTTCTGTACCTATATATTCGAACGCATCGATAGTAATGAGGCCAACAACAAGGTCGTTCAAGTTACATACGACCCCTCTAAGCTCACAGAAGATCCGCGCCTTGGCGAGGTAATGCCAAAGGTACTGAATGGCACAGCCGACGCTAAAGAACGTGAAGAATTTACGACCCTATGGCAGGGTAAGGTCAAACAAATACTCTTGAGCAAGATTGAAGGTCTCTTTACAGTAGAAGAACTCGATGATTTCACCTGGCACGATAAAGACAATTAAGATACGGAGGTTACAAGAACTTGACACTCACTGAATTTCTCTCAAAAGAACAACGCCGCTTTCCAAAGTCCACCGGTAACTTTACAGCCCTATTCACGGACCTGGTCGTCGCCGCGAAGATAGTATCAAAGGCCGTAAACCACGCCGGACTCATCAGCATACTCGGCGCAACGGGCGAGACGAACGTGCAGGGCGAAGAGGTACAAAAACTCGACGAACACGCCAACGAAGCATTCGTAACGACTATGCTCTGCGGCGGACACTTAGCCGGCATGGCATCGGAGGAGATAGAAGGCGTTATAACCATCCCTGCGGAGTATCCAAAGGGCGGATACTTGCTCTTATTCGACCCACTCGACGGTTCTTCTAACATCGACGTCAACATAAGTGTCGGCACGATATTCTCTATACTTAAAGCACCGGCAAAGAAAGGTGCCGTAGTCATAGACGACTTCCTACAGCCCGGCACCGAGCAGGTCTGCGCCGGATACGTTCTATACGGCTCTTCAACGATGCTCGTATACACGACAGGCCACGGCGTACACGGCTTTACGCTCGACCCTACGATAGGAGAGTTCATGTTATCACACGAGGATATAAGGATACCGTCGAAGGGAACGACCTACAGCATAAACGAAGGCAACTCGCGCAACTGGCACAGTAATACCGCCGACTACATCGCAAAGGTAAAGGAAGATGGAACAAAGGCACGCTACGTCGGCTCGCTCGTCGCCGACTTTCACCGTAACCTATTAAAGGGCGGTGTCTTTCTCTATCCGGGTGATAAAGAAAACCCGAATGGAAAACTTCGCCTCTTATACGAAGCAAACCCGTTAGCATTTATAGTCGAGGCCGCAGGGGGTGCTTCCATCACCGCTACGAACGGACATGACGCAGAACGCACACTCGACGTAACGCCCACGGGACTCCACCAACGCGTATCGCTCATAATAGGAAGTACCGACAATGTCGAAGAGGCGGCAAGCTTCTACAATAAATAAAATGTCAAATAAAGATTCGGATACTTCTCTTCCTAATTCGTGCGCGTCGTCTAAACCAAACGCACCGCACGAATTAAAGCCACGCGCGCTACTTCTTGAATACTTCACCGTCGGCTATAATATAATAGAGTGTATCGTATCCATCGCGGCCGGCATTGCGAGCGGAAGCATAGCGCTAATTGGCTTTGGCCTCGACAGCATCATCGAATCCCTCTCTGGAGGCGTGCTTATATGGAGGCTTACCAAACACGGCAAGATTTCTCCCGTTGAAGAAGAACGCATAGAAAGGCGCGCCGTTAAGCTCGTTGGCGTTACATTCTTTATCCTCGGAGCGTATATATTCTTCATATCAATAAAAAAACTATACTACGCAGAAGCCCCCGAACCGTCGCTTATAGGAATAATCATAGCCGCCGTCTCACTCGTAATCATGCCGTTCTTGGCATACCTTAAATTTAAGACAGGTAAAAAGATGGGTTTAGCCTCGCTCGTCGCCGACAGTAAGCAGACGATCATATGCTCGATCTTATCGGTGGCATTGCTATTCGGACTCGGCCTAAACTACCTGTGGGGCATCTGGTGGGCAGACCCGGTATCCGCCCTCGTCATCGTCTTCTTCATCATACGCGAGGGGATTACAACGCTTAAGAAAGGCGAATTGTGCACGTGCTAAAAGATACGTCCATATAGCGGCAAAGAGAAAAGTTTAGGTTTGAAGGGGCGGCGAAATCATAGCGTACGAAAATTATAGTATTTAAACGACAAAGAGAAGTCTTTGTAGTCAAGGTACGGAAGGGCTGAGAAGCGAAGCGTACTTTTAGGTACGACAAGCGACGAAGCCCGCACCGTAACGCAGAATACGGAGACTTATCGAAGTCGTTTAAGAGACCTTGAACTCCGTAACATCCAACCAAGAACCGACTATCTCAACAGGGCGACCCTCACCATCGCGTACGAGGCGAAGTCTATCATATACCCAACGGTACGATCCGTCGTTGTGCCTAAAGCGATACTCGTGGGTATGCACACCGTGTATAAATATCTCTTTAGCTCTATCCAAGACCTCATCGCGCTCATCGGGGTGCAGACGCTCTGCCCACCAATCAGAGTCTCCGATGACCTCTTCATGGTGGTAGCCCCAAAGCTCGAATAAATCTCCTGTGATAAAGACCGGAACTAACCCGGTATCCTCTATCCTGCAACCATAGACGATCTCTTTTGTCGGCCGTCGTCTTGGTATTTTCTTTGGTTCTTCTTTCATAGCAACCTTCTTTCTTTACTTAAATTATACCCCCTTAAAGAGAATAATTCTATACCCCAGAAGTCCTAAATTGACATAAATCTTATTATCTCGACAATAACTGAAGATTTGGAATATAATACTCTTATGATAATAAAAAGAATTATACTTATGGCGGTAATTATTTTTTCGTTCGGATTCTCAACGCTCGGAGTATCTTCCGCCGGATTCCTCGAAGACCTGAAGAAAGAACTTCCAATAGAACTGCCCATAAAGACCAATAGGGGGCTTAGCGAAAGCACCGTCATAGACGGACTTAAAGAGGCCTTAAGTGTCAGCACCAGAAAGGCGGTGAAGAAGACCTCCAGGGCGGGCGGATACTTCAAGAACCCTAAGATAAAGATACCGCTGCCGCCGAAGATAAAGAAGGTCGGAGCAACGCTTAGGAAAGTCGGCCTCAATAAAGAGGTCGACGAATTTATATTGAGCATGAACCGCGCCGCAGAGAAAGCCGCGCCAAAGGCCGCCGCCATATTTGTTAAGGCTATAAAGGGTATGAGCTTCGATGACGCACGAGCAATACTTGGGGGAAATGAAACGGCCGCCACAGAGTACTTTCAAAGAAGATCAGGTGCTGAGATAGCCGACGAGTTCCGCCCCGTCGTAACTTCAGCGATGAACAAGGTCGGCGTTACTAAGAAGTTCAAGGAACTTATGGGTCTCTATGAGAAGATACCATTCACTAAGTCAAAGTCCGTTGACCTCGACGAGTACGTAACAGAGCTTGCGACAACGGGGTTATTTACTCTACTTGGCGATGAGGAACGAAAGATAAGAAGAGACCCGGCGGCGAGGGTCTCGGAGTTGCTAAAGAAGGTATTCGGCAGTAATGCGGCGGGTGGTGCGGCGCGATAAATAAAACCGTTCGCCCTGAGCTTGTCGAAGGGTTATACGAACGGTTTTAGATATGCGAAGACTTCTCTTTGTCGCAGGTTTTAGTTGGTGAGTGAGTCCTACCTACAAGACTAACTTCATTTAATTTTATGTTTTTTATAAGACTGTATTAATTTACTCCTTGGATTCTTACCTCTACCCGGTACATCACCAACATTCAATTGCTTCTTTATTTGGTTACCAAGAAAACCATTTACACCCTTAAGACTGCCAGTAGTGGCAATTTGGTCAAGGTATCTCTTTAACAAAGCCTTATCATTCTCTATCGTTAGAAAAACATAATCCGTAATGTGTAGAGCGAATTCTTTTATTATATCATCACTTAACTTTTGAAGCGTACTCTGACTATTCGGCATATTCTTCTCCTTTTTCATTATATATTTAACAAATAATATAATATTTTTCCTTATTTTTCAAGAGAGAAAGGGCAAGTTCTGAAAATGAATTCAGAATAATAACTGTGTAGGTGGGTATCTATAAGGGCGTTACTATTGTTTTTCAAAATGCTAAGGGCGAACGGTCTTATTCATAACCATCAGCGGCAAAGAGAATTGGTCGTATTCGAGGCTTGCAAGGAGTGTAGAGTGAGGCGTACCTTTATGTACGTTGAACGATGCACGACGAGCGTAACGAAGAAGACGGGCAATTCTCAAGACGCTATTTGCCAATACAAAATTCATGGAATATCTTATCAAGTATCGCATCGTCGCTAATAACCTCACCCGTAACCTCGCCGAGGTTGTTAAGAGCAAGGTGTAAGTCTACGGCAAGGGCGTCCTTTGTGAGGCCTTCATTCTTTGCCTTGAGTACGCGCTCTACAGCGTCTTTGGCAGAGTTGAGAGCCGTAAGTTGACGAAGTGTCGCAACGCAGAGACCCTCACTGCCGGCATCGGCGGTGGTCGTGCCTGCCTCAAAGAGTGCGTCTTCGAGAGAATCGAGACCAGTGCCTGTAAGTGCCGATACGGGTATCGTGCCATTACAGTATGGGCGCGTGCCCATACCTTTCGCAATTGCGTCGAGTTTATCCTTATCTGTAAGGTCGGCCTTGTTCAATATGACAAGGATTACCTTGTCATTATTATCTTCACTCTCTTCACTTTCGTTAATGAGTCCTTCGAGTTCCCTAATATCTTCTTCTATGTCTTCCTTGGAAGCGGCAACCACAAATAGAATGAGGCTTGCCCTATTAAAGCTCTTACGCGCGCGTTCGATGCCGGCCGTCTCTATCTTATCACTGCTTTCTCGAAGCCCTGCCGTATCGATGAGTCGAATGGGGAGTTCTCTTATGGATATGAGCTCCTCGATGGTATCACGCGTCGTACCGGGCTCGCTCGTAACTATGGCGCGCTCTTCTCTAAGGAGGAGGTTCAGAAGGCTCGACTTACCGGCGTTAGGCTTACCGAGTATTGCGGTCGTTAGGCCGTCTCTCAGGTTTCGTCCTTCATTGTATGTGGATATGAGTTCTTTGAGCTTGGCGGATATATCTAAGAGGGTTTCTGTAAAGTTATCTTCTTCACCGTCATTCGAGACGATGTCATTGACCTCGTCTTCTGAAAAATCGAGTTCAGCCTCGAGCCCTGCCGTAAGAGCGAAGATATCATCCCTAATGGAATCTACACGCACAGAGAGCGCACCCTCTAAGCGTACCCTTGCCGAGCGCATCGAGAGGGTCGTCTTGGCGCGTATCAGCTCGCCGACGGCCTCGGCCTGCGTAAGGTCTATCTTGCCGTTCAGGTAAGCACGCTTTGTAAATTCTCCGGGCTCTGCCAAGCGCGCACCGGCCTTCATGGCGGCCTCCAAGACGGCCTGCATGACCACAACACCACCATGGGTCTGCAATTCAACTACGTCTTCGCCGGTATATGAGAGAGGGTCTTTAAAGGAGACGATAAAGCCGTAATCTATGGTCTCGCCGCCATTATGTATACGCCCGAAGTATAGACGCCTTGGCTCTAAACTTTCAATTAAGTCATTGACTTCGGCTTCTTCTTCGCGAATGTAGGATCTGTCTGATTGGTTTAATTCAAAGATACGTCCGGCAACCTTAAAGGCCGACGAGCCGCTTACGCGCAAGACACCTATACCACCCTCGCCAACGGCCGTCGCAACGGCCGC
>DAOVKH010000178.1 GCA_030631875.1 Deltaproteobacteria bacterium
CGAACACTCCGCACTCAGGATTCCTTAAGAAGAATAAGTCTAATCTTAAGTGGCATATGTCCGAGAGAGGCGCTCATCGTTCTTAAGCGGGCTACCTCTCTTCTGACGAACTCATCCGCAAGATCTCAAAGAAACACAGCATGGATCCTGAACTTGTAAAGGCCGTCGTAAAGGCAGAATCCAACTTTAACCCAAATGCAGTAAGCCGAGTAGGGGCAAGGGGGCTGATGCAGTTGATGCCCGATACCGCGAAGTACCTCGGCGTAAAAAATATCGACGATCCGAGCGATAACGTAGACGGCGGTGTAAGATACCTCAAATACCTCATGGAGAAGTTTGACAGTAAACTGCCGCTCGTGCTTGCCGCCTATAACGCAGGTGAAAACGTCGTCAGAAGATATAACGGAATACCTCCATATAAAGAAACAAAGAGGTATGTTAAGAAGGTTCTGGCCTATAAAAAACAATATACAGAAGGGGGGCGTTAAGCCTTTAACGAATGACCTCTAACTTTAAGAAAGATATATTTAATACACCCAACATACTTTCTCTGTCGAGAATATGTGTTTCGCCGCTTTTTTTGATAATCCTTCAGTCTTCGAGTAAATTTATAGGTCTCGTCTCGGCCGCGCTCTTTATAGTCGTAGCTCTGACAGATTGGTTGGACGGATACCTTGCGAGAAAGTACTCTAAGGTAACTACCCTCGGTAAATTCCTCGACCCCTTGGCCGACAAACTGCTCGTCGTAACCGCACTGATCATGCTCATAGACCTTGAGCGCGCGCCGGCATGGATAGTCGCCGTAATCATAGCACGCGAATTGGCCGTAACAGGGCTTAGAGCCGTGGCCGTAGATACGGGCGTTGTAATAGCGGCGAGCTGGATAGGTAAGCTTAAGACCGTCTCGCAGATTGCCGCCATAGTACCGCTCCTCCTACACTATGAATACTTTAACCTGAACTTCCATGAGATTGGTTCTGCCATATTGTGGGTAGCTCTCGTAGCGACTATATGGTCGGGAGTTGATTACTTCTACAAGTTCTTCGTCGGGGCGAATAAGAGTACCGACTGAAGGTCACACAATATACTTACATATTTATAAAGAGGCCCTCTCTGTCTAATGAAAGGGTCTCTTTAGCTTTAACGGAACGAATACCATGCGCGATACCCGCAAAGATTACATTCTCACCGAAGGAATCATTACAGACGGTACGACCGTCTGTGTCGGGGTCTCGGGCGGCGTGGACTCGATGGTGCTCCTCCATGCCCTAAGTAGCGTAAGGGAAGAATTAAGACTCACGCTAATCGTCTGCCACCTGAACCACAACCTAAGAGCTCAAGAATCGGAGCGGGACTTTAAATTCGTTAAGGCCGCGGCCAAGTCTCTTGGCCTTAAGTTTGAATCAAAGAAGCTCACAAAGAAGAGCCTTGATGCCAAAAGAGGCGAGAGCCTTCAGGCGTGGGCAAGGGGCGAACGAAAGGACTTCTTTGAGAGTATCGCCAGAAAGTATAACTCCAAGGCCATAGCGCTTGCCCATAACGCCGACGATCAGGCAGAGACGATAATTATGCGCATGATGAAAGGGGCTTCTCTTACAGGGCTTCGAGGGATAGAGGCCAAGAGTGGAATCTACCTGCGTCCAATGCTCAATACCTCGCGCGCGGAGATTAAAGCCTTTGCTAAGAAGAATAAGGTCGCCTTTGTAGAGGACTCTTCGAATAAGAGCTTAAAGTACCTTCGCAATAAGGTTAGATTAAGGTTCATACCGCTCATAGAGAAAGAGTATAATCCGAATATAAGAGCAACGCTTGTGCGTATGGCCAGAGGCCTCAAGCGAGACGACGATTATATAGACAAAGCCGCCACAAAGAACTTCAAGCGCCTCGCAAAGAAAGGTAAGAAGAAGGTGACCTTTGAGCGAAAGAAGCTCCTTCGAGTGGACGCGGCTCTCCTTCCAAGGTTACTCCTAAAGTCCGTCGCTTCTATGGGCGAAGACGCCTCAGGAATTCGCACCCCACAGATAGAGAGCTTCTTAAGCACGATTAAGAGTCGCCGCTCGAACCTTACAATAGAATTAACCAAAGGGCTCTACCTTCAGCGCGCATACGACACTATATCCATATCCGCTATAAAGCCAAAGCCCGGGGAAGAGACCTTCGGCGAGGTGCGCTTAAAGATACCGGGCGTAACTCTGATAGAAGAACTCGGATGTAAGCTGACAACAGCGGTAATTACGCCAAGCAAGAGAGCGACTAACGATAAAAACACAGCGTCTTTTGACTTAGATGAGATAGAAGGTGCTATAACGGTGCGTACATTCCAAGCCGGAGACAGGTTGAAGCCGCTCGGCATGGAGGGGACGAAGAAGGTAAAGGATATATTTATCGATGCCAAAGTTCCTTTGCTCGACAGGCAATCTATACCGATACTCATATCGAAGAGTAATAATGAGATACTATGGGTCGCGGGACTTCGGCAAGCGAGAACCTTTAAAGTAGAGAAAAAGACCCGTCGCGTAGTTAAGATAACGCTCTCTTAAGCCCCTTATGAGATTGCAATAAAGCAGGAATTCTGCTAAATTAATAAGATTATAAACTCTCAAAGGCCAAAGGAATGGGCTATGCAGTTGCCGTACAAAGGCATATTACCGAAGCTACACGAAACGGTCTTCGTTACCGAGGGTGCTGTCATCATCGGCGACGTTCAGGTAGGCCGTGATAGCAGTATCTGGTTTAACTCCGTCGTCAGAGGAGACGTGAATTACATACGCATAGGCGAGCGCACGAACGTACAGGACAATTCCGTCTTACATGTTACGCACGATACCTATCCGCTCTTTATCGGAAACGACGTAACCATCGGCCACAGTGTCGTACTCCACGGCTGTAAGGTCGGAGACAGATGCCTGATAGGGATGGGAGCGGTAATCTTAGACGACGCAGAGATAGGCGCGGATTCCATAATAGGCGCCGGCAGTGTTGTGACACAATCGGCCCGCATACCCGAAAGAAGCCTCGTCATGGGCACGCCCGCAAAGGTCGTACGCACGCTTACAGACGGCGAAGTCGAGGGCATTGCCCAGTCGGCCCGTAACTATATGGGTTATGTGAAGAACTACAGGGAAGGTTAGGCTCTTTTACTGTGAAACGAGCATCGATAGATCTCGGCACAAATACCATAAGACTCCTCATAGCCGAGGTTACCGGAGCTACTCTTAAGCCCATAGAATGCCACCGTGCCATAACGAGGCTCGGCGGCGGATATAGCCAGGAAGACGGCATCACAGAAGAGGCCAAGTCGAGGACTCTAAAGGCTCTACGAGGCTTTAGAGAGGTGATAGACGCCTTCGGTATAGAGCCGTCAGAGATTAAGACTGCGGCTACAAGTGTCGTCAGAAGAGCCGTAAACGCCGAGGCCTTCACGGCCGAGGTACTCAAAGAGACGGACATCACTCTAACGGTCATCTCAGGTGAAGAGGAAGCACGACTCTCGTTACTCGGACTACTCAGTGCTGCAGATAAAAGTGTTGTAAAAAAGAGACTTCTCTCCGTAGATATTGGCGGCGGAAGTACCGAGTTTATGGTCTCAGAGGCAGGCGAATTCAAGGCCGCTTGGAGCCTGGAGATGGGTGTCGTTCACTTAAGTGAAGGCCATATTGAGAGAGGCAAGGACAGATTACCCTCTAAAGAAGAGCTTAGCTCCATGGAGGC
>DAOVKH010000063.1 GCA_030631875.1 Deltaproteobacteria bacterium
GACGTACCCATTATTGGTATAGGCGGAATTACTACGGGCGAAGATGCAGTCGAGTTCTTACTCGCAGGAGCGACGGCTGTGCAGGTTGGGACGGCTAACTTCCTTAAGGCCTCCGCCTCTGCCGAGGTTGTTTCTGGGATAGAGAAGTATATGAAGAGCCGTGGTGTAAAGTCTGTTAAAACTTTAATTGGTGCGGCGCGGTAATTGCCCAGCTACTTCGTTACGCTTCGACGAGCGTCTTGAGAATTGCCCGTCTTCTTCGTTACGCTCGTCGTCTGATCGCTCGACGTACCTTTAGTACGACTCGCTCCGCACTCCTCGCAAGCCTCGAATACGACCAATTCTCTTTGCCGCTTGAGGTGAGGGGCGTGAGCTAAAAGTCAGCAACAATTTAAACGGTGGCGTAGTCTGCCTTACGGGCTGAAATATTAGATGTCGAGTATTTGCAAGCATCTATGAGCATGGGTTATATTATTAATTGTAGGCGATAAGGAGGTTGTGTTGTTATGGAAACAAGTAAAACATGGGACGTAGAGGCATTAAATACGGGATTTTTTGCAAAATCGAGGAATGCAGAAAGATATCTTGATGAGGTAAAAACAAAAGTTGTTAGCAATCAAAACTATGAGATGATATTTGATGAGCATTATGCAATATTCCACGTTTATACTTATTTATGTGATAAAGCATTTCTTGAGAGCCGCATGAAATTCATTGCTGAATTGAAAAGTTTATTAGGGCATCCTATTGACAAGCCGACAGAAGTTTACGATTTTGGCAGGTTTAAGCAATTCCGAAAGAATATCATTGAAAATTTAATTAAAAAATTTGAAAAGGCATAAGAGGTTTTAAGCTGAGATGAGCGAAATTGATGAAAAAAAGAGGGCACTCGAATTTTACAGGAACAAACGTCTGGCATCTATGAGACTTAGCCTAAGAAAAAAGAAGAAGAGGCGTACTGTTACACCTGAAGAAGAAAAGAAGTTTATCAAAGAATATGAAGAACGTCTGGATGAATATATCAAATCTGTAAGTGATAATTGGAAAAATATGGGGCGGATTTTTCTTAATAGGAGAAAGGTCGTAGCAGAGGCCCGTAAAGAATATAGAAAAAGTGGTTTTACAAAGCATCTAAAAGATACAATTCTTAAAAGAGATAATCACGCCTGTAAAGAATGCGATAGTATCGAAAAACCATTGCATGTGCATCATCTTAATCTTGATAAGTCCAACAATGACCCCTCAAATCTGGTCACCTTATGTGCGAAATGTCACGGTAGTATTGATCATAACTTGGGGGAGTCACCACTCAAAAATATTCCATTACCACCATCTTCCAGAAAATCACGAAGAATAAGATATAAAAAATAAAGGACAATATGCAAGCGGCAAAGAGAAGGGCCCGTATTCAAGGCTTGCGAGGAGTGCGGAGCGAGTCGTACTTTTAAGTACGTCGAGCGATCGAACGACGAGCGTAACGAAGAAGACGGGTTCTTCTCAAAGCCGCATCTATGATAAATCTATAATACTTATTCGTGCCGCAACTTTGGAAGCAATCTCCGTGAATATCTTTGCCTCGGCAGAGTCGGGTTGTGATTGAACAACAGGCTTACCCGCGTCGCCGCCTTCTCGAATCTTTAAGTCTATCGGTACTTTCCCTAAGAGCGGTACGTCGTAACGCTCGCTCGTCTTCTTGCCGCCTCCGCTTGAGAATATCTCCGTCTCTTTATCGCAATGCGGGCAGATGAAGCTACTCATATTCTCGACGATTCCGAGTATCGGGACTTTCACTTCGGTGAACATCTTTATCGCGCGCCGCGCGTCTATGAGGGCAACGTCTTGCGGGGTCGTAACGGCCACAACACCGGTAAGCGGTATGGTCTGGACGAGTGTCAGTTGAGCATCGCCGGTGCCGGGCGGAAGGTCGATGACGAGGTAGTCGAGCTCTCCCCATTCGACGTCCTTTAGGAATTGCTGGACTAACTGCATGACGAGCGGGCCGCGCCAGATGAGCGGGGTCTCCTCGTCGAGCATGAAGCCCACGCTTATGAGCTTAACACCATGTGCTTCGAGCGGTATGAGGCGTTTATCTTCCGTTGCCTGAATGTCTTCGTGTATGCCCATCATCATTGGGATGCTCGGCCCGTAGAGGTCTATGTCGAGGAGACCTACTCGACTGCCGGCCTTTGATAAAGCTAATGCCAGATTGACGGCGACCGTCGACTTACCGACCCCGCCCTTACCGCTCGCTACGGCTATGGTATTTTTTATGCCCGGGATGGCTTCCTTGTCGGGTATCTTTTTAGATTCAGGGACGCGTGCCGTTACGTTTATGTCGACCTCCTCTACGCCTTCGATGGCCAAGACGGCCTCTCTTGCCGAGGCCTCCATCTCTGCCTTTAAGGGGCAGGCGTGTGTCGTAAGGACGAGGCTAAAGGATACCTTAGTGCCGTCTATCGTAATATTCTGTATCATGTTGAGCGTGACGAGGTCTTTGTTAAGCTCAGGGTCCATGACGTCTTCGAGCGCGTCGAGTACTTTGGCCTGTGTGATATGGTTAGTATCTGACATTCTTTTATCTCCTTATGGCCTTGCGGACGGTGTCTTGAAGTGGTGTTCGCAGACACGTCTTCCGTCCAATTCTTTTATTATGGTATTTAATTTGACCGCGCTGTATGCCTCGGTAAAGCCCTCTAAGTAGCGTCTGGTATATTGGCAGGCGAATTCGTCGTCGAGGCCGGCGGTTTGCCAATACGGGTTGTGCGAGCATTTATTGCGGCGCTCTACGAATTCTCCGACAGAGATGCGTGTAAGGTCTGTTTCGCTATCCTCAGGGGCTCCGTCGAGGTAGTAGTTCCTGAGGACGGTATATACGTAATCAGGATACGGGTCGTCTTTCTCGTATTCCTTCTTTGCCGTGGTGCCGTATTCTTTACCGTAATCAAATGAGACCTTAAGTGCGAGAGCCTTGGCTTCTTCTCCGTATTCGTCGATGAGGCCCTTTATGAATTCGGCCTCTCTCGTCTCGGCGCGGGCTATGGAGGTATCTATGAAGTGGTCGGCCGATATGTCATCTCCGATGAGTGTCTCTATTGGCGAGTCGGCGAGGTAGTGGCCGTGTTTTTCCTGCATCTTGTCGAGTAGCGCTATTACCGATGCGCCGTAGGTTGCTTCGAATGTCGCCGCGATGGCCTGCTCTCGTTCTTCGACGAGCCTTATCTTACCGAAGAGCCAGCGGTGCGTCGGGTTCAAAAGTTGTGTATCTTCTGTGAGTTTATCTACGGTCATGGCTGAAGGGTCTTTCTGTGTGGTTTATTCTTCTGTGGTCTTACTTTGCTTCGTTGAGCGCCGTTATGAGATCTTCGAGAGGTGCGTTGTCGCGTGTGGCAGAGGCCTCTATGGTAGCGGCTCCGCCGCAACAAGAATCTATCTTAAATTGACTAAAGACACCGATGGTCTTTGGAAATTCTTTTATGACGTCGTTCACTATCATATCTTTCGTTATGTTACTCATGATAATAAGATCCTCTTTAAAGTTTAAGCCTCTGACGCGATGGCTTCGTTGAGTTCTTTTACTATGATGTCGGGATCGACGCTGTGCATACCGGAGCCGAAGGCTATATCCTCGGTCTTAGCGCCCGGGCATGTGAAGCATCCTTCACCGAAGAACTTCTTGAATATATCTTCCGTGACGGGATACTTTTCCATTACCTCGCCTATGGTCATCTCTTTCGTTACAGGTGTGTCGGTCATTGTATCTTACCTCCGTTAGTTTTAAGGTCTCAGGCTTTCTTCGGCGGCGGACTTACCGCCCTGATGGTCTTGAACATATTTAGTGCGAAGAATATTACGCTCAAACCCTCGATCATAGCGAATCCGTGGAGCATGCCGTAGCCGACGGTCTCTTTGAAGGTCCATCCGGCTATCATACCAAGGAGGCCTATGTTGGCCGTAAAGATGTGCGCTACGGCGAGTTTGTCGCTCCAAAGCGGTACGCCCGAGAAGCGCGGCAGTATGTGGTAGCCTACACCGTATATCATCATTGACATCCAGCCCAACATATTAAGGTGCGTGTGGATGGGCCTTAAAGGATATACGCCACCTTTTATAGTCATTATTATTCCAATTATCATGGCGGCCAGAAAGTAAATAATGGCACACCTTATGAACCATACGGTTATTCTACTCATAATATATCTCCAATCTTAAGGTAGTTCTATTTTATAATTATCTTTAAGTGCCTTTTTTTACCAGCTGGCATGCCTCTACAGGGCATACCTCATCGCAGGCTCCGCACTCGGTGCAGAGAGCCGGGTCTATTATATACGGTGTGCCTTCCGTGATAGCCCCCTCAGGGCACTCGGCTATACACAGGCCGCACGTAATACAGCTTTTTTTTATAAAGTACGACATAGTATTGTAGTAGTGCGATGAGGGTAATGCCCCCATCGCACTGAAAGACGTCCTTATACCGAGAGGACTTCCTTTATCTCCGGAACTCTTTCCTTTATTGCCCGCTCTATGCCCATTGCGAGAGTTACCTGTGCGCTCGGACATCCCGAACATGCTCCCTGCATGGAGACCCTGACTATGCCGTTCTCTTCATCGATGTCCACCAGTGCTACGTCGCCGCCGTCTGCCTGCAGTGCGGGGCGGATACTGTCTAAAGCCTCTTCTATCTTTTCTTTCATATCGCTCATTTTAATCTGTCTCCTTTTGAATCGTTATTATAGTCTTACTTGTTAGTAGATTATCTTAAAAAGTATATCATAATTATATTCTTTTTTTGAAGAATAAAAATGATTTATGTCACTTTTCAGTCTATTAATATTTGTATTTGGTTCGTATTTCGGCTATGGGCAGGGGCTTTCTCTTGAGTGGCAAGTGCACGTATTCATTGATAATATTGTGATTAATAATATTTTGCGGTTATTTTTATCGTAAAGGCGCGCAGTTATTTTTTATTCGTGCTTGAAAAATCTCTGTCAATATAATAAGATATAGATATCTTAGATAAAGTGCTTGACAAAGCTGTGGCCTTGATTGTAGTATTGAATACTCGTATCATCTATAAAATTTAGCAGTTAAAAAAAAGGAGGAAGTAAATTATGCGTAAATTTATATTGCTCGCCGCAGTGGCGATAGTTATGGCTTTCAGTGGTCAGGCGATGGCAGACGGTGCCGATGTTTATGCCAAGAACGGTTGTGGCGGTTGCCACGGTAAGACAGCCGGTGGTGGTATTGGTCCCGCACTTTCAGGAACTGACTTTATCAAGGGTGACGCGGACGCAATTAAGGCCGTAATCAGAGATGGCCGTAGTGGCACGATGATGAGTGCCTTTGACGCAAAGAGAATATCCGATGACGATCTCTCGGCTCTCGTTGATTACATGAAGGGTCTCTAATACTTAGAGGTTCTACTATTTGATTCGTAATAAAAACCCCTTGCGACAGTGTCGCAAGGGGTTTTTATATCTACCGTTTCTTATAATTGCCCGAAAAATAGAGTCGAAGCTGTTGACAATTGCCAAAAAATCTACGATAATATAGACTGGTTTTTTGTTTGGAGACCTTACAGTCTGTATGAGTTGACCTTCCGGTGTCCGTTATAAATCTAAAAATTCTAATCTTGGAGGTATTTTTTGAAGAGCACCCGTCCCGTATACGTCGGTATCGACGTAGGCTCGGTCAGTGTTAACGTAGTTGTCATTGACGAGCATAAAAACACATTAGATGAACACTATATAAGGACTCAGGGCGACCCGATGGGCGTTGTCCTTCGTGCCTTTGAAGATATAATTGAGCGTTATGGTAAGGATTCCGTAAGGCTCGCGGCCATTACCGGCTCTGGCGGTAAGCAGGTGGCAAAGCTCATTGGAGCGGCCTTTGTGAATGAGGTAATTGCTCAGGCGCGTGCCACCGAGTACTTTCACCCTGAGGTCAGAACCGTCATAGAGATGGGCGGGCAGGACGCCAAGCTCATACTTCTTGCCACAGAGGGCGAGGGTAAAGACGCCAAGATTCGCATGGAAGACTTCCAGATGAACTCGGTCTGTGCCGCAGGGACGGGAAGTTTCCTGGATCAGCAGGCCACGAGGATGGAGCTGAGTATAGAAGAATTCGGCAAGCTTTCGCTTAAGTCCGAGCATCCGCCGCGCGTTGCCGGCAGGTGTAGTGTCTTCGCAAAGAGCGATATGATTCACCTTCAGCAGATTGCTACACCCGATTACGATATCGTAGCCGGGCTTTGTTATGCCGTTGCGAGAAACTTTAAAGCAACCATCGGTAAGGGTAAGGAATTTAAAGCCCCCGTGGCCTTTCAGGGCGGTGTGGCGGCCAATCCGGGCGTGCGTAAGGCATTTCAGGAGGTCCTTGAGCTATCAGACGCTGAGTATATAGTTCCTGAGCACTACGCTTCTATGGGGGCGTTTGGCGCGGTATTTTCGGCTATTGACAGAGATAAGTGCTTAGGCGACTTTAAGGGAGTAGCCGAGCTCGCCGAGTATATAAAGAGCGGCAGTAAGCAAGACCGCTCTCTGGAAGGCCTGTATCGTCCTGTAGAGCACCCGTCATACGGCGAGACGGCCATTGGTTATAAATTCGATAAAGACAATAAGATAGACGTATATATGGGGCTCGACATAGGCTCGACGAGTACGAATGTCGTCCTTATAGATAAGGAAGGCAAGCTCATTACGAAGCGCTACCTAAAGACGGCAGGTCGTCCTCTGGAGGCCGTGCGTAAGGGCTTGGATGAGGTAGGTCTCGAGTGTCAAGACTTTGTAAATGTCATAGGTGTCGGCTCGACAGGGTCGGGCAGGTATCTTATCGGCGATTTTGTCGGTGCAGACGTTGTGCGTAATGAGATAACGGCTCAGGCCACGGCCGCCGCCGAGATAGACCCTAATGTTGATACTATATTCGAGATAGGCGGGCAGGACTCTAAGTACATAGGCATGAAGGACGGCGTTGTCGTAGACTTTGAGATGAATAAGGTCTGCGCGGCAGGAACCGGTAGCTTCTTAGAGGAACAGGCCGAGCGTCTCGGCATTAATATTAAAGAAGAATTCAGCGATCTTGCGATAGAGTGTACTACACCGCCGCCCATGGGAGATAGGTGTACCGTCTTCATCGAGACAGACATGGTTCATTATCAGCAAAAGGGTGTTGAGAAGGGTGGACTCGTAGCCGGGCTTTCTTACTCCATCGTGCATAATTACTTGAATAGGGTCGTCGGAGACAGACGCATTGGGGATACGGTATTCTTCCAAGGCGGAACTGCGGCGAACTTGGCCGTTGTATCGGCATTTGAAAAGGTAATAGGCAAGACCATAACCGTACCGGAACACCACGACGTAACCGGTGCCATAGGGGCGGCCGTTCTCGCCCTTCGTGAGATGGAAGCAGATCAAAAGACAAAGTTCAAGGGCTTTGACGCCGGGCGTAAAGACTATACGCTCGAGAGCTTTGAGTGCAGGGATTGCTCCAATATATGCGACATACGCAAGGTCGTAATGGAGGGTGAAGAGCCACTCTACTACGGCGGCAGGTGCGAGAAGTATGACGTTAATATGGCAAATGCCACGCCGTCTACCTTGCCCGACCTATTTCAAGAACGTGAAAAGATGCTCTACGGAACATATAAGGGTAAGCCACTTCCTGACGACGCTCCGACTATAGGGCTTCCGAGGATGCTGATGATGCACGAGATGTACCCCTTCTGGAAGGCCTTCTTCACTGAGGTTGGCTATAAGGTGAGGCTCTCGTCGCCTACAAACAAGGCTATAATAAAGGACGGCGTAGAAACGGTCGTCAGCGAGACGTGCTTCCCTGTGAAGGTGGCGCACGGACATATTCAGGAGCTGATAGACAAGGGTGTTAAGAAGATATTCCTGCCAAGTGTAATAGATATGTCTCCGGCAAAGGAGAGCCATCTTCATACCGTACTTTGCCCGTATGTGCAGAGTATGCCATACCTTGCGGCATCGGCCTTTGACTTTGAGGCCTTGGGTATTGAGTCGGTAGTTCCGGCCATACACTTTAATCAGCCGATGAAGTTCATAAAGAAGGAGTTCTATACGCTAACTGAAAGCCTATCCGTTGGCAGGCCCGATATAGACCGCGCCTTAGAGGCGGCCTTCGCGGCGCAGGACGAATTCAAGAGGCGTATGCTTGAGCGTGGTAAAGAGATACTCGACGGTCTCGGGCCAGATGATACGGCGATAGTCATAACGGGGCGTGCCTATAACATTACCGATTCAGGCATCAATCTGGAGATACCTCAGAAGCTCCTCGATATGGATACACTTGCCATACCCTACGATATGCTTCCGGTAGAGGATGCCATAGACGACGTACTTGCGGGCGATATGTACTGGAAGAGTGGGCAACGCATACTCGCTACGGCAAAGATAGTTGCCGACGATCCGAGGCTTTTTTCCATATATATAACCAACTTCGGTTGTGGCCCTGATTCATTCATCTCTCACTTCTATAAAGAGGTGAGCGCAGATAAACCCTTCTTACAGCTTGAGATAGATGAGCATTCGGCGGATGCCGGCGCCATTACAAGGTGTGAGGCATTCCTCGATAGTCTTAGGAACGTACGCGGGCGTAAGATGGCCGCCGTAAAGACCGAGAAGATAC
>DAOVKH010000057.1 GCA_030631875.1 Deltaproteobacteria bacterium
ACGGCGGTCTCTTTTGACGATGCAGAAGGGACTTCAAAGATAGCCCTCTACTTGGATTCGCTCAGATGGAGGTGGACGAGCAGTGTGATTAACTTCAACTTCTCGGATCAGATGGATAGCACACAGAAGCTCGCAGAAGGTGCTCTGACGCTAAAGAACAGGTTGCGCATGGCATTTAATAAAGTAAAGAGCGGCGACATTAAGGCACCTCCCTCTGAGTCTATTACAGTGATAATAGCGTTAGCCTTCACAGGAGTACTCCTGTCGCTATTAATAAAGCATCTGAGAAGAAGGCGTTTTGAGAAGAGTGAAAAAACACCTCTCTTCTACAAGAAGTTTTTGGCTTTACTTAAGAAGCGTTCGCTCAATAAACTGCCGAGCGAGACACCGATGGAGTTTGCCGTAAGAACCAATATAAGAGAAGCTGTCGAGATAACGAAGATATACGAGCGGGTAAGGTATGGAAGGTATCGGCTAAAGGCGAGTGATGATAAGTATTCTCAATTACTGCTGCTACAGATAAAAGAAAGAGGAAGGAAGGGACGCTCAGAAGCACTTTAGATATGGCCTCTTAAAGATAAGACCTACTTCATCAGGCAAGGCCTTCTTCGATTGCCACTATGAGCTTCTTCATATCTATGGGTTTTGCAACGTAGCCGTCGAAGCCTTTCTCGATAAACTCCCTCTCATCGCCCTTCATGGCGGCCGCCGTTATGGCTATGATATATGTATCCTCAAAGCCCTCTTCCGCCTTGATTGTCTTTGTTGCCGTAATACCGTCCATTACCGGAAGGTTTATATCCATCAGGATTATATCAGGGCTTTCCTTCTTACCTAAGACCATCTCCACGGCCTCTTCACCCGTCTCCGCCTCTAATATCTCATAGCCGTTGAGCGTTAACATCTCACGAACAAGTACCTTGTTCATAAAGTTATCCTCAACTACGAGTATCTTTACTCCCTTATCCATGCCCTACTCCCCGCCCTTTGTCTTGAAGATTGCTACCCGATTGCCGCCGTCAAGGAGAGCCTTCTTACGCAATTTAAAGAGTTCTCGCCTTAAGGTTTCGGCACTAACGTCGGGGTAAGTAACGACCGCTATAGAGACACTTAACGAAGCGTCGGCGGACTTACCATTGAAGGTGTGCGCCTCTGTCATTGCGCGTATCTTCTCGGCGGCCTTTGCGGCGTCTGCGGAGCCAAGCCCTGAGAGTATTACGGCAAATTCATCGCCGGCAAACCTCACAAGACAATCGGCCTTGCGTATGTTGGTCTTGAGAAGATCGGAGAGCTCACAAAGTGCCGCGTCTCCGGCACTCCTTCCGTTTACGGTATTAAATGTTTTAAGTTTATCGACATCTATCAGCAGTATTGAAAAAGGCTGTTTATAGCGGTCGGCTCTGGCGACCTCGCGCGGCAATACGGTATCAAAATACCTTCTATTAAAGAGACCTGTATCAAGGTCTACCATACTCGCCTTCTCAGGGTATGCCAACTCAAGGAGGCGTATCTCCGCAAAGAAATCTTCTTTACTGAAGTCAGACTTTTGAACGATACTCTCTATATTACTTTCAAGCTTCTTCTTATCTTCCTTGGTTATATCCTTTGCCGTAAAGACTATGACGGGGATAGCCATAGTAATCGGGTTCTTCCTGAGCGCGCTGACTACATCAAAGCCGCTCACCTCCGGCATCATCAGATCAAGCACTATCAGATCCGGCACCGTATCGACGGCCTTCTCTATGGCGGCTCTTCCGCCGTCGGCGCTCATAACCTTAAACCCCTCGCCTTCCAATATATCCTTGAGCAATTCTATTATCTGCGGCTCGTCATCTACGACAAGTATATTCATCGGCTCGCTCAGAGCCTTGGCCTTGAAGTCGAGCCTTGAGAGTGTTGCAAGTATCTTACTCTTGTCGACCGGCTTGACGAGATAATCCACGGCACCTTGAGCAAAACCAAGCTCCTTATTATTTGTAGCCGAGACTATGATGACCGGTATATCCATCGTGTACTTAGATTCTTTAAGCTCACCTAAGACCTCCCAGCCGTCCTTGCCCGGTATGGCGATACCCATAATAATGGCAAAGGGTTGTAGATTCTTTGCCGTCTCCAGGAGCTTACTGCCGTCGTTTACCACCTTAACGTCAAAGTGATCCTCACTTAAGTAAATCTCTATCAGTTGGTTTATATCAGCGCTCTCGGTAGAGATGATTATTAAAGGCCGACCCTCTTCACCGGTGGCGGTGAGTGAGGTCTCTTTCTTTAACTCTTCGGGCTGAGCTACAAAGTCCACGCCCTCGCCATCGTGCGGCAGCTTCAAGGTAAATGTACAGCCCTCACCAAGCTCACCTTCGGCCCATATCTCACCGCCGTGAAGCTCAACGAGACGCTTAGTAAGTGCAAGGCCGAGCCCCGTTCCTCCGTGATCACGCGTAACGGACGGGTCTATCTGCTCGAACTCTTTAAAGAGACGCCCTATATCCTCACTCTTTATACCCATGCCCGTATCCTGAACCGAGATATAGAAAAACCTCTTCATATCCATCCCGACAGGCTCCGTCTTTATATCCCAATCTATAGTGACGCTACCGCCGTCGTCATTAAACTTAACGGCATTGGACAGAAGGTTAAACATAATCTGCTTAAACTTACCTTTATCGGCCTTAATGATGGGAGATGCCGTAACGGTCTTTGTACTTATGGAGACATTCTTCTTCTCGGCCATAGGCCTTACCGTCGCAATTATATCGCCTAAGAAATCGACGACAGAGAAGTCTTCTTCCATTAACTCCATCCTGCCGGCCTCTATCTTAGAGAGATCCAGTATACTGTTTATCAGCTCCAGAAGGTGCGTACCGCTTGAGTTTATGTATTTAACATACTGCTCCTGCTTTTCGGTGAGGTCGCCGAATGCCTTCTCCTGCAAGAGCTCCGAGAAGCCTATGACGGAGTTAAGCGGGGTGCGTAACTCGTGGCTGACGTTGGCAAGAAACTGGCTCTTCATGAAACTTGCCTTGGATAGCTCCTGGTTCTTCGCCTCAAGCTCTTCTTTGTTATCGGAGAGTTCTTCATTGGCACGCCTTAATTCTTCGGTCCTCTCCTCAACGTTCCCTTCAAGTGTCGCGTAAGACTCCTGCAGGCCTTCGGCCATCTTATTAAACTCACGCGCCAGAGAGCCTATCTCGTCATCACCGAATATCTCGGCACGCTGCCTTAGGTCTCCTTTACCCATCTGCTTTGCAGATTCTTCTATCGCTATAATCGGCCTCGTTATGGATCTTGTAAAGTAACCCCAAAGTATTATGGCTATTAATATAGCCGCTACGGTAAATACAATTGTGATAACGATGATGATATTGCCAAGCTCCTTGGCCCTTGAGTAGGCATTGTAGCCTTCATGCTTCTCAAATTCTATAACCTTAGTAAAAATACTGAAGGCCTTATTGAAGTTTCTCTTTCCTGCCTCGCCGTACATATTGGTTGCCTTCTTATTATCTCCGGCCGAAGAAAGTTCGATTATCTGATGCTGAGTCTCCCAATAACTCATGAGGTTATCGCTGAACTTTCTAAAGAGAACCTCCGCTTCATCGCTCAGGCCGAAAGCTCTGTACTGAAACATAAGTCCTTCGACTGTATCTCTATGGCTACCTAAGCCTTCGAGCAAGAAGAGCTTTGAACCCTCATCTTCGACGCTAACGTGAAGGAAGAGCTGTTGACGCTGTGCCATAAGCTCCTTCTCTATAGTGGATAATGTATCGAGGCGCCCAAAGTAGCTTTCATATAAGGTCTCGGTCACACCAACGACCTTCGTGGCATTATATAGGCCTACGGCACCGCCCACCCCCATCATAAATATGAAGAAGAGTAGTATGAGACCAATCTTGCGCGAGATACTTATGGAGCTAAATGGTGCTTTCATCACAGAGCCTCCTGCCGACTACCGTCGCCCAAGGACGACGCTACTTCATATGTCATAAGAATATGCCCTACGTCTCCGCCGGCCAGGTGAAGCGGTACGGCCCTAACCCTCAATTCAACGGTCTTTTTTTGTCCGGGCAACCCTGATTTATATTCAACGCAGAATTCTTCACAATGCCCCACATAAACCCGCTTGATAGAAGCCAAGACCACCGGAGTTCCAAAGAGATCGTCTGAGAAAAGATTGTACGTACCTACAAGATTCGACCTTGCGTCCCCTGTCAATATCTCCTTACTCATGGCATTCGACACCACGCATAGCCCCTCTTCATCGAAGACCATTACACCAAAGGGCATCTGCAGGAGTATCTTCTCACAGAAGGCCTTTGCCGCGTGTTCTTTAGCGAATAATTCCGTATAAGCACGAATAGCACCTACATTTGCGGCCATCGTCTTAAAGAAAGACAGGGCACTTTCAGGAATATCTCGCTTAACCTTAAACATCATGTCAAAGAAACCGACTATCGTCTCACCCTGCATTATAGGCGTTGATACCATCATGGCGACCCCTTCGTCCTTCAAGATATCCACGAAGCCTGCGTCGGGGTATCTATCTATGGGGTCATAGACTACCTGCTCAGGAGAACTCATACGGCCTGTAGAATCCACCGTCTCTCCCTTATAGAAGAATGTGCCTGAGAACCCTTTAGAAACGCTCAACTTTAACCCGTCCTGCTCAAGAAGATATATCGCTCCGCCTTCGGCCTCCGAGACACCTAATGATTCGATTATCGCGCGTTGCGATATCTCGTGGTAGGATAAGGACTGACCAAACATCCTGGCCAAAGCACTCAGAGCACTCAGCCTCAGCTTAACATTCTCGCGCTCACTATCGGCAGAGCGTCTTATGCTCTCACCCTCAAGCAAGGTCTCGCTTGATCTATCCATTACTTTATTCAAAGCGCGTGATATAGCCCCGGCCTCGCCCTTCATATCTTCTCTAAATCTAAAGTTACCGCCTCCACCCAATACAACCCCTCTTGAGTGAGAGAAAAAATCCCTTATCGGAACGAGAGACCTTCTTATAAAGATTACCGCTAATAACAAGGCTACGATAAAAGATATAACCAAGGCTACGAAGACAGTCGCCGCTCTTGCCTCTAAGGCCTCTGCCCGTTGAAGCTCTACTGTATCCATCAGCTGATTTATGCCTTCAATAAGAAAAAATGTGCTCGAATCTATTTGATTATGTATCAGAAGTTCTTCCTCAGCACTTGAGGCCTGACCAAGCCTCACAACACCGGACTTGACCTTTGCCCAGTTATTCTCTATGACCTCAACAAGGCCACTGTGCATACCAAGCTCACCCAGATGTTTGTCATGTACGGGGTCATTGAGCACATCTAAGAGCCCATCTATCTCTTCCACAGAATCCTCAATGGCCGCGCCCATATCACCTTCAAAGTCCTTGGAAATGACGAAGATATCGAGCGTAAACTCAAGCCTTACTACATTGTTTTCAACGAGGGCGAGCTTACGGTTAAGTACGTCATAGTGGGCAAGCTCCCTCCCCTCTTTGGATAGACCAAATAGAAGCCAGCCGTCAAATACGAAGAGTGACGAAAAGAATATTAAGAGTATGATGGATTGTTTTACTATGGAAAGTTCTCTAATGCTACGTTTCATAGACACCTTCAATATAAACAATTATTACGCGGAATTAAGACGTGGCGAAAAAACAAACGATTAAAGCAGCAGTCTCTTAGCATTAATCCTAACCTCTTCGAGCTTCAGAGGCTTTGCGAGGCAAAAGTCGGCTCCGGCAGAGACTATGTTCTTCATCTCAACCTCGCCAAAGGCCGTAACGGCAAGTATCCTTATCTTACCCAAAGAACCTTCCTTCTTCAGGCGTCGGCAGACCTCATAGCCGTCTATCTTAGGCATACGAATGTCGAGTATCAAGAGATCCGGCTCAAATGAGCCTATCTTTATAAGTGCTTCGTAGCCGTCAGATGCGGTCTCTATCTCGTAGTCTACACCACCTGAGACAAAGGCCCCCTTCATGAACTCGACTATCGCAGGCTCATCGTCGACTATAAGAATCTTCTTTTTATTAGGAAATACCTCGTCCTTTATCTGAAATTTATACTTATTGATAAAGGTCTTAAAGTCATCACGCTTAACACGATAATGGCCTCCGGGTGTCTTAAAGGCCTCAAGCTTACCGGAGTGTATCCACTTCTTAACGGCATTTATCGTAACATGGCTAAGCGAGGCTATCTCGCCAGTTGTATATGGCTTTTCTTTAAGTGACATAATTCCTCTTTATTTATATTAAGATTAAAATCGAAGTATGAAGTATTTACAAATAAGGAATTCTCAGCTGACTTTATATATTGACTCCAATAATATCCTTCAAGACTCGACAGTGTCAAGGCTTTTTAAAGCCCTCTAATCGACCTTCTGCCAATCGGCTCCGACTGTGGCATTTACCTTTATAGGAACCCTTAACTCAACGACCCGCTCCATCTCCTCGCATACGAGCGTCTTGACCCTATCTAACTCCTCGCCCCTTACCTCGAATATCAGTTCGTCGTGAATCTGTAATAGGGTTCGCACCTTATCCGTACCAAGGCCTTCCTCTCTGAACCTCGCCTCTACGTTGACCATAGCGGCCTTCACTATGTCGGCGGCCGTACCCTGTATAGGGGAATTCACGGCAATGCGCTCGCCAAACTTAAATGAACGGTCATTGCCCATCTGAAGCTCCGGTATGTAGCGACGACGACCGAAGAGTGTTTTGGTATATCCAAGCTCCGCGGCCTCTTCTATCGTCCTCTCTATGAATTCCTTAACGCCGCTATAGCGTTCAAAGTACCTGTCTATGTACTTCTTAGCCTCTTTCATGGATATATCAAGTTCGCGCGCAAGGCCGTGCGCGCCCATGCCGTATATTATGCCGAAGTTTATCGCCTTAGCACGGCGGCGCATCTCGGAGGTAACGAGCCCGGGCATTATATCGAAGACCTCCCCGGCAGTTCTCGTATGTATGTCTTCTTCTTTATTGAAGGAATCTAAGAGTAATTCGTCTTCAGAGAAGTGCGCGACTATCCTTAGCTCTATTTGCGAGTAATCTACGGAGAGAAATTTAAAACCCTCTTCTGCGATAAAGGCTCTGCGCACCTCCCCTGCGAACTTGCCCTTAACGGGGATATTCTGCAGATTAGGGTTAGAGCTTGAAAGCCTGCCCGTAGCCGTAATGGTCTGATTAAATGACGTATGTACGCGCCCCGTGCTTGGAGATATTAGTGTCAGGAGGCTATCGACGTACGTACTCTTGAGCTTCGACAAGCCTCGATACTCGATTATATCACCTGGCAGTTCATGCACCTTTGAAAGCTCCGTCAATACGCTCTCGTCTGTCGAGTAGCCGGTCTTCGTCTTCTTAACGGGCTTGAGGCCGAGCTTATCGAATAAGAGTTCTGATAATTGCTTAGGCGATTTTATATTAAACTCATAACCTGCCAACTCATATAGCCTCGCCTCCAGACGCTCAAGCTCTCCTGCAAGCTCTACGGCAAGTGCCTCTAAGCGTCCACCGTCGACCTTTATCCCCTCCAACTCCATCTCTGCCAATATGCGTGCGACCGGCAGTTCCATCTCAATAAATAACTCTAATAGCTCTTCGGCCTTTAGCTTATCCATTAAGATAGGAGTTAAATCCTCTATCAACTGAACCTTCGACACAGCAGAGCTTGCAATGGAATCTACCCCGGCTTCGTCGCCTTTAGTGCGCTCAATGGGTGCAAGGCTCAGGTAATCAAAGGCAACGTCCTTAAGGACGTGCCCTCCGGAGCGTGCCGGGTTTATCAGGTAAGAAGCTATGGAGGTATCCATCGTAACGCCCCTGAGCAAGACCCCCTTGGCAGAGCAGTATGTATATAAGGCCTTTGCGTCATCTGTGGCCTTACCAACCAAGTCGTCTTCAAGTAAAGGCTTTAAGATCTCAAGTGCCTCGTCCTCACCAAGCCCAGCACCCAAGGTCTCTTTAAATGGCACGAAGCCCAGATGCTCGCCCTCTGCGAGGGCTAAGCCAAAGATACGCTTATCTACGGCAAGGCTTGCCTCCAAGTCAATGCATTCGAGCGTTATGGATATATCCTCGCCCGATATCTTCCCTAAGAAGCCTTTAAGCTTATCGCCACTGTCGAGTATCTCTATCTCGCTGTCAGCCCCCCTCGTCTTCGTAGCTACGAGTTCGGTCAGGAGCTTTCCAAACTCCATCTCCTTAAGAATTGATTCGAGTGCGTCTCTGTCGGGTTCTTTAAGTTTAAGGCTCTCTATCTCCACCTCTACGTCCACATCTAAGTTAAATGTCGCCAAGTGCTTTGAAAGCTCGGCCTCCTTACGCTCCGCAACGAGCTTTGCCTGAACGCCCTTCGGGGTTACCTCTTCTATCTTTGAGTATATCTCTTCGAGTGAGCCGTAAGCCGCTATGAGCTTAGCCGCCGTCTTTAGCCCTATACCCTTTACGCCCGGAATACCGTCGGACTTGTCTCCGGCCATGGCGATAAAGTCTGTTATATGGTTAGGCGCTACACCGAACTTTTCCATCACATCGGCCTCTTTATACTCCTTGGCCTTTGCATAATCGTAGAGCGTTACGCCGTCGTCCTCCACCAACTGCATCATGTCCTTATCTGTAGTTACGACTACGACCTTAAGGTTCTCCGCCTTAAACCTGTCTACGAGCGCTCCGATAAAGTCGTCGGCCTCAAAGCCAGCGGCCTCGAATATGGGGATATTGAATGCCCTGACCATAGTCTTTACATGCTCTATCTGCGGGATTAGGGTATCGGGCATGGGCGCGCGATCGGCCTTATAGTCCTCGTAGACCTCTTCTCTGAATGTCGCCCCTTTGACATCGAATGTCATGGCAACGTAGTCGGGCGAGAGGTCCTTCAGGAGCTTACGCAGGGTTTGGGTAAAGCCGTATACGGCATTGGTAGTAAGCCCCTTAGAGTTGGCAAACTCCGGTATGGCATGGAAGGCCCTGTATACGCAGGATGTGCCGTCTATCACGATAAGTTTTTTCACGGTCTATATGAATTCCTTAATTGATTCGATAAGTTAGAGCGATAAGTGAATATAAATTCTTAAGAGCTATCCGCTCACCTCAAATGCGTCTTTTATGTATTCAACCTCGAATGAACCGTCCTTTGAGACCTCTATTCCAATGACATCGAACCTCACGTAATCGTCGCCACCGATCTCATTTAAGTACTCCAAGGAAGCC